>JAURYZ010000160.1 GCA_030653635.1 Coriobacteriia bacterium
CGACCTGCGGGTCGTGAACGGTGACAAGGGCCTTTTCGTGGCGATGCCCTCACGCAAGTTGCCCAACGGTGATTTCCGCGATATCTGCCACCCGATCAACACGGATACCCGTACACATATCCAGCAAGCTGTCCTCGAGCAGTTCGCCGATGAGGGCGGAATCGACGCATTCGCCGCCGCAGCCGAGCAAGGCGAAGTGGCCTTCGCTGAGGCATAAGGCCCGCATTTTGGTGCCGGTGTGAGAGAAACACCCGCCCCAAGCGCGCACACAGCGCGCTCGTTTGCTAAACTCTCTCGGGTAACTTGGGGCGTCGCCAAGCGGTAAGGCATCGGCCTTTGGAGCCGACATTCGTAGGTTCGAATCCTACCGCCCCAGCCACATACCATATCCATGCGCGTAATTGCGCTTCCCCTACTCTTTGGTCGAGGTGACCTATGAAGGCTACGGCGATCATTTTGGCCGCGGGTGAAGGTACCCGCATGAACTCCGATATGCCCAAGGTCGCACACGAGGTTCTCGGCGTTTCGATCATCGAGCACGTCGTGGCCGCCGCACAGGCTGCCGGCGTGGATCGCGTCGTCGTGGTGACTGGACACAAGGCAGATGTCGTCGAAGCGCTTTTGCCAGGTCTTGAGTTCGCGCGCCAGAACGAGCAGCACGGCACGGGACACGCGGTCATGTGTGCGCTCGAGGCAGTCGGCGAGATCACGGGCCCCGTTGTGATCCTCGCCGGGGACGTGCCGTTGATCCGTCCTGAGACGATAGCGTCTCTGGTCGAAACGGCTGCCAGTACCAAAGCCGGCTGTGTAGTGCTCTCCGCCAGGTTCCCCGATCCGACCGGGTACGGCCGGATCATCCGCAGTGTGAGCGGGGAGGTCACCGGCATCACCGAGCACAAGGATCTACCGGCAGAACTCCTTTACATGGATGAGTGCAATGTGGGTAGCTACTGCTTCGACGGCGCGGCGCTCAGTGCGCACCTGCACCGGCTCGAGGCCTCCAACGCGCAGGCCGAATATTACCTGACAGACCTAGTGGCATTGTTTGCTATTGAGGGTCTCGGAGTTCGAGCCGTGATCACGGACGACGTCGATGAGTCGCATGGCGTGAACTCACGGGTCCAGCTTGCCGAGGTTACCCGGGTCCTTCAGCGTCGCATCAACGAGCGCCACATGCTCGCGGGTGTGACCATGATCTCCCCCGAGTCCACGTGGATCGCGCCCGGCGTCAAGTTGGGTCGAGACGTGATCATCGAGCCTATGACGTTTCTGATGGGCGAGGTGAGCGTGGGCGATCGCGCGCATCTTGGGCCAAACACGCGCATCACAGATTCGACGATTGGTGCGGACGTGCGTGTGGACTCGTCGATCGTGCTGGGCGCCGTTGTTGGTGTCGGCGCGAGTGTGGGGCCGGTGGCCTACCTGCGCCCCGGAGCCGTGCTTGCGGCGCGCGCCAAGGCCGGTGCCTGCGTCGAGATAAAGAACTCCACCGTGGGGGAAAGTTCAAAAGTGCCCCACCTGTCCTATATCGGCGACGCGACGATCGGATCGGGAGTCAACGTGGGGGCCGGTACCATCACCTGCAACTACGATGGTGTGGCCAAGCATCGCACCGTTATCGAGGACGGCGTGTTCATCGGCTCTGATACCATGCTTGTAGCCCCCGTCAGAATTGGGGAGGGCGCGATTACCGGCGCGGGCAGTGCGATAGCCCGCGATGTGCCTGCCGGAGCGCTTGGTATCGAGCGCACGGAACAGCGCAACGTGACGGGTTTTGCCGAGCGGCGGCGCAAGCAGACGAAGCGAGACGAGTAGGGAGTGTCCGGCAGTATGGGTGATTCAGGCAAACGAATGATGGTGTTCTCGGGCACTTCGAACCACGAGTGGGCCGAGGATATAGCTGAGCACCTTGGTGTGGAGCTGGGTAACGTCAAGATCTCCAAATTCGCAAACGGCGAGATCTACGTGCGCTTCCTTGAATCGGTGCGCGGTGCCGATGTGTTCTTGCTTCAGTCGGTGTGCACTCCGGTGAACGACTGCCTCATGGAGCTGCTCATCATGGTCGATGCCGCCAAACGCGCCTCGGCACGCACTATCACCGCCGTCGTGAGCCACTACGGATACGCACGGCAGGATAAGAAATCGGCGGCACGTGAGCCGATTACCGCTAAACTGGTTGCCGACCTCATGACGACCGCGGGCGTCGACCGAGTGATTGCTATGGACCTACATCAGGGTCAGATTCAAGGGTTCTTCAACCAGCCGGTGAATCACCTGACGGCGCTGCCGATCCTAGCGGATTACTTCGAGTCTCTCGAACTTGAGAACATGTGCGTCGTTTCGCCTGACGTGGGTCGGGCCAAGGCGTGCAAAAAGCTCGCTGACATGCTCGGTGCTTCGCTCGCGATCATGCACAAGGGGCGTCCAGAGCATAATGTGGCCGAAATCACACACGTGATCGGTGAAGTCAGCGGCAAGAACTGCATCATCGCCGACGACATGATCGACACTGCCGGCTCGGTGACGGAAGGTGTTAAGGCTCTCGTCCAGAAGGGCGCGAAGTCCGTCTATATATGTGCGACCCATGGAATCTTCTCGCCGCCGGCATTCGAGCGTATCGAGTCCTCGTCGGCCGTCGAGGTGGTTGTCACCAACACGCTTCCCGTACCCGAGGAGCGAAAGCATGGCAAGATTCGCGTCCTGAGCGTAGCCCCGCTCTTCGCACACGCAATCCAAAACGTGTATAACGACGAGTCGGTATCCGAGCTGTTCGACCCCGACTTCCAGCTGTAAGGACCATCGCGTGCGCCTCTTCAGGGCGTGTCGCCACGAAAGGAGCACGAAGAAACATGTCAGAAGAACTAGCGATTCCTGCACAGCCCAGAACGGTGATCGGTAAGTCCGGTCACAGGCTCCAAAAAGCAGGTCAGATTCCCGCAGTCCTTTACGGGGCGGGGCGCGAGACCAC
>JAURYZ010000161.1 GCA_030653635.1 Coriobacteriia bacterium
GGAGGTCACGCTCGATGCCCGCGCTCACGTGATTGGCTTCTATGAGCGACTCGGCTTTCAGGCTTACGGCGAGGAGTTCTTGTCGGCGCGGACCGGAACACCGCATCGTGCCATGCGTCTGGCGCTGTCCGTGACTGAATCCTGAGCTTTGCGGCTATAGAAAACATGGCTCGCATCGCCTACCCTGTATTGGCGGCGCGCGAGGCCTGAAGCCAAGCACGCAGCAACGAGGGATGCCGGACGCGGAGCGAAGACGCACTGCGGCACCAAGGATTCGAGGAGGAGCCCCATGCCCCAGATCAATCGTAGCCAGGTTCGCGTTCCTGCGGACGTGCCCGCCGATGTGCGGGAGGATTACATCGACAACTATATGGCCGCGACCCGCGGCAGTGGTCGTCTGATGCTTTTTGCCTGTGACCAGAAGATAGAGCACTTGAACGAAGACTTCTTTGGCGAAGGTATCGCTGCCGAGGATGCCGAGCCCGAGCACCTGTTCCGCATCGGTTCGCAGGGTGTGTGCGGCGTGCTCGCCGGCCAGCGCGGGCTCGTTGCCGCCTATGCGGCAGATTACCCCGATATCAACTATCTCGTGAAGATGAACAGCAAGACTCATCTGATCAAGACGAGCCAAGATCCCGAGAAGCATCAGGATGATCCGTACTCGCCGCAGCTGTACTCGCTTGAAGCGGTCATGGCCATGCGCGCCAATGGCGTCAACGTCGTCGGCATCGGCTACACCATCTACATAGGCTCGGAGTACGAGTCGCAGATGATGATGGAAGCCGGCGAGATCATCGCCGAGGCGCACAACAACGGCCTGCTCGTCGTTTTGTGGATGTACCCGCGCGGCAAGGCTGTTGCCAACGAGAAGGACGCACACCTCATCGCAGGGGCCGCGGGCACCGCGCTTTGCCTCGGCGCGGACTTTGTGAAGGTCAACCCGCCCAAGGGTGACGACGCGGGTTCCTCGGCGGAGAAGTTGAAAGAGGCCTCGATGGCCAGCGGGCGTACGGGACTTGTGTGCGCCGGCGGTTCGACGGTGGACGCGAAGACCTTCCTCGCACAGCTGTGGGAGCAGATTCACGTGGGCGGTGCGATCGGCAACGCGACCGGGCGCAACATCCACCAGCGTGAGCTCGGCGAGGCGGTGCGCCTGACCAAAGCGATTAGCGCCATCACGCTTGCGGATTACGATGCGAAGCGCGCTCTTGCGATCTTTGAGGGCCGCGAGGACTTCTCGCTTTAGCCAAAAGAGTCGGAACAGGGCATATAGGACCAAGCACAAAATAGAAATGCGCGGCACCGTTCGGGGGAACTCGGGCGGTGTCGCGATATCATAGGCACGAACAGACGCCGGGGTCGTGAATCATTTGATCCCGACAACGCAGGGAGCCATGCAAAGACATGCCGATAGCCGATTGGTTCAAGGCGCGCGAGAGTCGCAAGTACACGCCGGCCAGTGACAAGTCCGCACCTGCGGAAGTCCCTGACGGTGTGTGGGTCAAGTGCGAGTCGTGCAAACACATCATCTATGAGGGCGAACTTGTGGCCGACCAGCGCGTGTGCCGCCATTGCGGCCACCACTTCGCGCTGTCCGCGCCCGAACGCATCGGGTCTTTGGTCGACGAGGGCAGCTTCGTTGAGAAGGACGCAGGACTTTCGCCGGGGGATCCCTTGTCATTCTCGGCAGCCAAGCCTTATGGGGCGTCATTGGATAAAGCGCGCGAGCAGTCCGGTCTGAACGAGGCCATCGTGACCGGCTCGGCGGCTATTGGTGGACACGATGTGGTCATCGGCGTGATGGACTTTAGATTCGTGGGTGCGTCGATGGGTTCGGTGGTGGGCGAGAAGGTCGCCCGCGCGTTTGAGGCTGCACTTTCCCAGCGCAAGCCGCTCGTGATGGTGATCTCCTCGGGCGGGGCACGCATGCAGGAAGGCATGCTCTCGCTCATGCAGATGGCCAAGACCAGTGCGGCCGCCGCGCGTCTTTCCGATGCTGGCGTTCCATATATATCCATACTTGCCGATCCGACCTACGGCGGCGTCACCGCGAGTTTCCCGGTGCTGGCCGATGTGATCTTGGCTGAGCCCGGCGCACGCATCGGGTTCACGGGTCCTCGTATCATCGAGCAGACCATTCGCCAAAAACTGCCCAAGGGCTTTCAGACCTCCGAGTTCATGCTCGAGCACGGCATGATCGATTCGGTCGTGCCTCGCAGCGAGCTTAGAGACACCGTCGGCTTGTTGCTCGAGTACCTCTCGGCAAAGGGAGGTGAGCGGTAGATGACCCGACGTTTTGTGATGGAGTTCGAGCGTCCACTCGTTGAGCTTGAGGACAAGATCGCCGAACTGCGCACGCTCGACCTGACGGACAAGCCTGATCTCGCGACCGAGATCGCGATTCTTGCCCAGGAAATCGACCAACTGCGCCATGAGACCTACGAGCACCTGACTCCGTGGGCCCGCGTGCAGATCGCGCGTCACCCCGATCGGCCCAAGACGACAGAGTTCATCGAAGCGCTGTTCACTGACGTCATCGAGCTGCATGGCGACCGCCTGTACGGAGATGACGAGGCGATTTTTGCGGGTTTCGGTACGCTTTCAGGTCGCCGCGTGGTAATTCTTGGTCATCGCAAAGGCAAGACCACCAAGGAGAACGTGCGTCGCAACTTCGGCTCGCCGCACCCGGAAGGTTTTCGCAAGGCGATGCGCGTCATGCGCCTGGCGGATCGTTTTGGTCTGCCGATCGTGAGCTTTCTGGATACCGCCGGTGCATTTCCCGGAATAGAGGCCGAGGAGCGCGGGCAGTCGCTCGCGATCGCGGAGTCACTTGCGGCCTTGTCGCAGGTGGCGGTACCTGTTGTTGTCGCCGGCATAGGCGAGGGCGGCAGCGGCGGCGCACTCGCGATCGGGTTTGGCGACCGTCTCATCATGCTTGAGAATGCTTACTACTCGGTCATCAGCCCCGAGGCCTGCGCCTCGATTCTGTACAAGGACTCCAGTCATGCCGAAACCGCGGCCGGCTGCCTCAAAATGACCGCCGAGGATCTGGTGGGTCTGGGCATCGTTGATGAGGTTGTGCCCGAGCCCTTCGGCGGCGCGCATAACGAACCTGAGGCCGCGTTCGTCGCGATAGGCGAGCGTATCTCAGCTGCACTCGATGAGCTTGACGGGCAGGAGAGGGCAACCCTTGTGCAGAGGCGCTATGAGAGACTGAGGGCGATAGGGGTCTACGCATAGCCAGCCAAGCGCCCGAGGGGTGTTGTCGGGGAAGGTGGGTCTGATGGCGAGCAAACGATTCGCAGTACTCACGAGCGGGGGCGACGCGCCGGGTATGAACGCCGGCGTGCGCGCCGTCGTTCGTTCGACGATTGCAGCGGGCGGTGAGGCGTTCGGCATCGAGAGCGGCTACGAGGGCCTACTCGAAGACGCGTTTCGGCCTCTCGGGCTCGGGGATGTCGGCGGGATCCTCGACAGAGGCGGCACTATCCTCGGCACATCGCGAAGCGAACGCTTCAACTCGGCCGAGGGCGTTGCGGCAGCCACCGAAATTCTTAAGGCACGCGGGATCGACGGGCTCGTTGTTATCGGCGGTGATGGTACCTACCGAGGCGCCGAGGAACTCTCGCATTGTGGAATCCCGACGGTCGGCATCCCAGCAACCATTGACAACGATGTGAGTGGAACCGATACGAGCATCGGATTTGATACCGCACTCAATACCATCTGTGACGCTGCGGCCAAGATACGCGACACCGCCAGCAGCCACGAGCGCACCTTCGTCATGGAGGTCATGGGTCGGAATTGCGGGATACTCGCGCTTTACAGCGGACTGGCATGCGGCGCTGATTGCATCTTGGTCCCCGAGGTTCCCTGGACGCTTGCCGATGTGTGTGCGTCGGTGAAACAGGGTGTTACGCGCGGAAAGAAGCACTCGATGATCGTGGTCGCAGAAGGTGCGGCTCATGCGTTCGGACTGGCCAGCGACCTGTCAAAGGTCTGTGGTCAAAATGTGCGCACCGTCGTGCTCGGCCACATTCAACGAGGCGGTTCACCGAGCGGTTTTGATCGAATACTGGCCAGCCGCATGGGCGCTCACGCGGTGCGCGCGCTTATCGAGGGGCAGTCGGGTGTCGCGGTGGGCCTCAAGAACGCCGAGACCGAGACGGCATCGCTTGCACAGGCCTACGCTCACACCCACACGCTGCGTCGGGACATCTATGAACTCGCGAAGGTGCTCGCGCTATGAGTACTGCGCAGGAGACTGGCATGCATGAAATCGATCCGATCATCGGTCGTGCGCGCTATGAGATGTTTCGCGACATAGGCCGTGATATCTACTTAGGTGGGCTCATCTCGAGCCATGGCGGCAATATGAGTATGAGAGAAGGCGATCGCATCTTCATTACCCGCCGAGGCTCGATGCTCGGCCGCCTTTCATCAAGCGACATCGTGTGGACGAAGATGGCGCAGTGTGACTTTGACGATGTGTGCAGTCGCGAGATCGTGGTGCACCGTGCTATCTACGAAGCGACCGCTGCTCGCGCCATCGTGCACGCGCATCCCGTCCACACAATCTGGCGTTCCATGATCGGTGACTCAATCGAGCCGATCGACTCGGAATCGCTGTACGTTTTCGGGGAATCTGTTCCAGTAGTCAGCGCAACGGAGACCGTCGCCTCAGCCGAGGCGGCCGCCAAGCTCGCTGTCGCGCTCGTAGAGGCCCGTATTGCTGTACTCCGTTCCCACGGACCGTTCTCTAAGGGCGCGACGCTTGAAGAGGCCTTCTACCACGTGAGCGCCTTGGAGGCTTCCTGCCAGATACTCGATCTGCGTGACGAGCACGGGAGGGCCAGGACCGATGGCTGATGACAGAACCGAAACAGATTCCCCGACCGACGACGCGGTTCCCGAAATCGACCGCAACCGCGGGTACGATGGTCAGGAGCGCCGCGACGAGCCCGAGGTCAAGGGATCGTTGCTGGACCAGGCCAAAGGTGCCGAGATCGACTTTTTGGCCGGCCATCGCCGCCACTCGGACAACCTCGAGAGCGCTGTTCGCATCTTCCTGGAGTTCTTGCGCGGCGTGGAGTTCATGCCGACCGATCAACCCGTAGTCACGGTCTTTGGCTCGGCTCGCTTTACGGAGGGTCATGAGTACTACGAGCTGGCTCGCGAGGTGGGCGCAGCGCTGGCTGGCGA
>JAURYZ010000163.1 GCA_030653635.1 Coriobacteriia bacterium
GAGCTCCCCTTCACGGTCGTAGTCAGTTGCAATCACAACGTCGGTAGCCTTCCTGGCCAGGTTCTCAAGCGAGCGGATAATGCCCTTCTCAGCGGGCTCTTCCACAAGGGGCGCGAAGACCATCCGGTCGAGCTCATCGAGCTTCCACTTGGCGAAGTCCTCATGGAAGTCCACACTCATGATGTGACCCTTGAGCCCGATCGAGATCCAGTCCTCGCCATCACGGCGAAAACGATAGACCGGCGTGGAGTAGACCTTATCCGCCTGAGGCTTGCCCACCGCAAGTATCTCGGCGAGCTTCTTGGCGGCGATGTTCTTCTCGGCAATAACGAGCTTCATTGTGTTCCGTTCAGGCGTGGGGCAGGTATCGTGCTCCTGTTTGAGCTGAGGCATTCAGCAGAGTATATACTGCGCCGTCAAGCCCACCCCTTGCGCGAGTGCCGGGCTACAGCCCGACAGAAGCCGCTTCCCGCTGCATCGCATCAAGAGACAAGGCGAGGAACTCCTCGCGAGAAAAGCCGAGTTCCTCACAGGCGGCCATCTGCTCTCGGGAGGCTCCGCGAGCGAAAGCCTTCTCCTTCCACCGCTTGAGCAGTGAGCTGAGCTTCACAGCCTCGAGCTTCTTTTCCGGACGCACCAAGGCGGCCGCAACGATAAAGCCGGTGGTCGGATCGGCAGCGTACAAGGCCAGGTCCATCTTGGACTCTCTTGGAGCCTTGTCGGCGTGCGCCAGAATCGCATGGATGATCTCGTCGTCGACCAGGCCGGCAAGCTCTCGCGCACTGATCACTCCATGCTGATCGAAGTCCTCGGCAGTCTGCGCGTAGTCAAGGTCATGAAGAAGCCCAGCTAAAGCCCAGCGAGCCACGTCCTCGTCTGAGAGCTCAAAGTGCCGGGCCAAGGCGGCCATTATCAGTTCAACGGCTACGCAGTGGTTCACGAGGTTGGGGTTCCCGATACGCTCGTTGACCATTGTGAATGCCTCTGCGCGATCCATGACGCCTCCCTTACGACACATCGGAGCCCTTAGACAGCGAGCGTGCGGCTTTGGCGCTCTCGATGCGCGCGATGAGCCACTGCGCCCAAGCGTCGATGCCGTCACCCTTGGTGGCGCTGACGGGAAAGACCGGGGCTGTGGGGTTCAGTGAGTGGACGACCTGCCTGAACTCCGGCTCGTCGAAATCGAACACGCTGAGCGTGTCGTACTTGTTCAGGATTACGGCCTCGGCGATCGCGAAGATATTCGGGTACTTGTACGGCTTGTCATGCCCCTCGGGAATCGAAAGGATCATGACCTTCGCGTCCTCGCCCAGATAAAAGTCGGTCGGGCAAACGAGGTTGCCGACGTTTTCGATGATGATGATATCCAGTGAGGCCAGATCGAGTGCGTTAATGGCGCGCTTGATCATGTCGCTCTCCAGATGACACGCACCCCCAGTGTTGATCTGTACGGCAGGGATGCCGTGCGCGCTGATCTTCTCGGCATCAACGCGACTTGCGATATCGCCTTCGATGACCGCGATGTTGTAGCGGTCCCGCAACGCGGCGATGGTGGCCAAGATGGTCGAGGTCTTGCCTGCACCGGGCGAGGCCATAAGGTCCAAGACGAACACGTCGTTGGCATCGAACAACGCACGGTTCTCGGAAGCCAGCCGCTCGTTGCGATCCAGAATCGGTTTGCTGATGTCGATCTCCATGCTCACTCCCCTGCGCCCGACGCGGTGTCCGCGTTTGAGCCATCTTCGTTAGTCTCGTCGCCATCGGTGGGCTTTGCATCAAGCGGCGCATCGTCGATCTCGATACTGTCGATACTGAGCTCCCTGCCCGTGATTAGCTCACATAGAAATCCGCTGCACTTCGGGCACACGATCTCGAAACGGCCGTGCTCGAACTCCACGTCGCATGACACGCATCGCGACGAGGCACCGATGTGGTTGACGGTCAGTATCGCGCCCTCGGCCATAGTCCCGGGCGTCATCGCGGTGAAAGCGAAGTCCAAGGCGAACTCCTGGATCTCAGTGAGTTCGCCAACACTGATCTTGATCTCGGTGATACGTGCGGCGCCCTGTTTGGATGCCGCTTCGACCGACGCATCGAGGATACTGGCTACGATGCCCATCTCGTGCACGTGGGGACTCCTCGGCTAGTCGTCAAGCTCTCGCTGGGCTCGGATGCGCTTGGATAGCAGCACCCTTGCAAGGAGCAGGCTCGCTTCGTACAGGATGACGAGCGCACCGAACAGTGCGCCCATGGTGACAGGTGACCAGTCCGGGGTGGCGACCGATGCGACGACCATCATGATGATGTATGCCACGCGCCAGTTCGCCCTAAGCTTGGCATATGGAACGATGTCGAACAACACCAGATAGAAGACAACGACGGGCAGCTGGAAGCCGACACCGAACGCAATCACGAGCAGAATCGCACCTTGGAAGTACGTCGATGCGCTCGGCATCACCGTCACGCTGTCCCACGCCTGACCGACCATCCATTCGAACGCAGCTGGCAGCACAATGGAATGGCAAAAGACCACTCCTCCGGCAAACAACACGACCATGGCCATGAACGTGGGCAGGACCCACTTGCGCTCTTTGGGCCGAAGCGCGGGCATGAAGAACGCAAATACCTGCCAGATGATAATTGGACTGCCGACCACAAGTGTCGCGTACAGAGAGATCTTGAACTTCAAGGTGAAGTTCTCGAACGGGTTTAGAGTCACCAACTGCTTGCCGTCAAAGATGTGCAGGATCGGCGCCATG
Source organism: Coriobacteriia bacterium (assembly GCA_030653635.1). Classification (GTDB taxonomy): domain Bacteria; phylum Actinomycetota; class Coriobacteriia; order Anaerosomatales; family JAHIQC01; genus JAHIQC01. Next base: position 2,760 of record JAURYZ010000163.1, read on the forward strand.
AAGAAGTCATATATCTGAGGCGCGAAAGTATACAGGGCTATCGAGCCGATGAAGATTACTGCGGCGATGATCGCGAGCCGCTTGCGCAGCTCGTCGAGGTGTTCGAAGAAGGGCATCCGCTGAGGTCCGATAGGCATGATGTCTCGAGGGGCCCTCGCGGGCTACTCCTCGTCCTCCTCGTCCTCATCGTCCTCATCATCAATGGCGTTGACGCTCGCTGCCTGCGAGGACACGTCGGCGCGCTGGTCGCGCTCGGAGCCATATACCTCTGCGCGTATCATCGACTCCATGGACTCCTGGGCGCGCTTGAACTCATTCATGATCTTGCCGATGGTGCGACCGAATTCAGGCAGCTTGTCAGGGCCGAAGATGAGCAGGCCGAACACCACTATCATGAAGAGTTCTGTACCGCTGATGCCGAACACTGCAGATACGCTCCCGCGTTCAGATCGAGGTGGCGAGATACCGCCTCATGGGCCGAGGTACGAGTCTAGGGCGAGGTGAGCCGGCAGGCAAGCCGAACACCGGGTCACATACTAGAACTCGACTAGAACTCGAGCGCGTGCTCAAGTGTGTCGAAGATCGGAAACACTTTGTCGAGCCCGGTGATCCTGAAAATCTTAAGGATGTTCTCGCGACTGCACACCAGCCGGATTGCTCCCGAGTTCTCCTTCGCCCTGCGAAGGCCGCCCACGAGAACCCCGAGTCCCGAGCTGTCGATGAATCCGACCTGCTCAAGGTCCACAAGTATGTTCACGCACCCGCCTTCGATGCTTGCGATGAGACGCTCCTTGAGCTGCGGCGCCGTATAGACGTCGACCTCCCCCGCCAGAGCTATGACGCACAGTCCATCGGACTGGTCGATCTTGATATCAAGTTCCATACGGTCTGCCCGCTTCCTCGCAAACTCATGTTCGCTGCTCTGGATTGTACCTTGGGCGAGGCGACGTTTCCATGTCGAACTGCGCCAGATAGTCGATGCGGGCGCACTCGGGGCGCACTCAGGGCGCACTCAGCCGCAATGCGATGGTGCCCTTGGGGCGGTTATTGGGTACAACCGAGTGAAGACCGATGAAAGGACGCGGATGGCACTGGGCCTCGAACTGGCGGAGAACGACTCCCACTGGCTGCTCACTTTGACCGGTGACTTGGACTACGGAGAGTGCTCTGCTTTCCGCATGAACATCGACCGCATCCTCAAGGCCTCGCCGGCAGCGACGATTGTCGACCTGTCGGCTCTGGAGTACCTCG
>JAURYZ010000177.1 GCA_030653635.1 Coriobacteriia bacterium
CCGCCATCACCCGCGCCGAAGGTGCACGCGGTGCCGCGATCCTGGAAGCCGAAGGCAAAGCGCAGGCCATCAAGAGCGTCGCCGAGGCTGAGAAGTTCCAAAAGATCGCGCTGGCTCAGGGTGAATCGGATGCCATCAAGAACGTGTTCGCCGCGATCCATGAAGGCAAGCCGACCAACGATCTGATTGCCATTCGATACCTGGAGTCGCTCAAGTCCATCGCCAACGGCCAGGCCAACAAGGTCTTCCTGCCGATGGAGATCAGCGGCATCTTGGGCAGCATCGCCGGGATAGCCGAACTGTTCAACGATTCGCCGAAGAAGAGCTCCAAAGAAGAGTAGGACGCGGGGAGCTTAGATTCGGATGAAGACGAAATCGTCCCGGACGACGGTCTCGAACGTTCGGACATCCGCATTGGGATGATCGGTGGTGCCGTCGCGGACATCGTAACGCCAGCCATGCCAGGGGCACATGGCCATGTAGCCATCCATGAGTCCCTCACCGAGAGGGCCGAAGGCGTGGCGGCACACGTTGGACAGTGCGAAGAACTCGTCACCGACCCGCGCTACGGCGATATCCCGCTTGCCGATCTTGATGTGGCGGATCTGGCCGCTGGGCAGGTCCGCCAATGCGAAAGCGGGAACATCGATGGGGCCTTCCGGCTCCTCGATGACACCCAGAAGCTCTTCCCCGTCTTCCACATCAGCCAAGATGAACAGCCCACACCAGCATTTGCGTATACGCGCGAACTCATCGCGATAGAACGGGATGCACGGGCACACAATCTGAGCGTCTTGCTTCGGATCGCCCGAGCGGACGCGGCAGGGACAGTAGATGTCGCCGTCGCGCTCCAATATCTCGAGCTCGGCCTCGAGCACTTCGTCGACGAACTCGGTCTCCGTATTGAACTTGTAGCCGAGCCTGGCGACGAAGGGCTCCATGAATGCCTTGAGGTCGTCGATGCCGGTGCCCGGCTCGAACATGCTGCGCTTGTGGCGTGAGGTGCCAGCAGGTGTCCCATCACTCACAGCGACAACAACTCCTTGATGCGCTTCTTGTTAAAGCCCACGATCACTTCTTCGCCAATGACCGCAACGGGGAACGACGCGCCTCCAGAGATGCGTCTGACCTCAGCCACGGCGTCCTCGCGCTCTGTTCCTTCGAGGAGGTCCACCTCGACCATCTCGTAATCGACGGCCGCTTCGTCAAGGAACTTCTTGGTCATTCGACAGTAGGGGCAGGTCGACAGTGCATACAGCTTGATGAGCATGTCCGCCTCCAGAGGTGTACTTGCGGGAGTTTGTCTTAATGGACTCTTCGTTTCGTATCTTCCACATTCTCGGCGATGACCAACACGTGAGGCCCAGGAACACTTTCGGTACCCACGTTCGCGTCCGTGTCATCATCATGGTGGTGCATGCCGATGCGAAGGTATGGGTAGTGTCACAAAGGGGCGACGGTATCGACGCTCACATGAACTGAAAGCGGGGACGAGGTGCAGACAACATCCAAGAACGGTTGCGTCGCGGATAGTGGCGCGCGCCGGGTGGTCATAGCTGGCGGCGGGTACGCGGGAACGACACTCGCGGTCAATCTCGGCAGGGCGATCAAGCCCGGCGACGACATCGAGATAATGCTTATCGAGCCCAACCCGTGCCAGCAGGCACTCTCTGAGCTCGATCTGGTCGCGGTAGGTCCTCCTCGGCCGGAGTTTTGTGAACTGTGGCATCCTACGGTGTTCAAGAACCTGCCGGTCACGGTGTGCTACAACCGCGTGGACCGCGTGGATCCCGAGCGTCGCTTGGTGACTGTCGGGCCGCGCGGCGAAGCCGGTCAGGAAGTCCCCTACTGGCGACTCGTGATCGCGACGGGAGCCATAGCGTTCGTGCCCCCGGTCGAGGGGCTCTTGGAGCACGCCGGCACGATGTGGTCGGTCGAGGACGCTCAGGATCTCCAGCGGCGGATTGAGGCGGCCTTCAGGCGCGCGGCGATGATCGCCGATCGTGATGAGCGTCGCCACGTGCTGAGCTTCACCGTGATCGGAGGCGGCGCCACCGGCATCGAGATCGTGGGCACGCTGGGCCAGATGCTGCCCAGCAGGGCGGCTGACGCGGGCCTGGACCCGGCAGATATGACCGTAAGACTCGTCGAGGGCCGTTCGCAAATCCTCTACGACCTGCCCGAGCCGCAGCGTGCCAAGGCTGTGCGCAGGCTTGAGCGCATGGGCGTGGAACTCGTGTTGGGCTCGATGGTGTCGCGCGTCGACGCAACGACGGTCTACCTGGCCGACGGCCGCGAGATCGACGCCACCGTTCTTGTGTTCTGCGGCGGAGCCAAACCCGATCCTGACGCGATCGGCTGGGGCCTTGAGGCCGACAACGGCGGACGGCTGGTGGTCGATGAGACCTGTCGCTCCAAGCAATACCCCGACATCTACATCGTGGGTGATGTCGCATCGTTCCGCGATCCAAAGATGAACCGCACGCTGCCCATGCTCGCCCAGTTCGCCATCACCGAATCACAGCACTGCGCGGGCAGCATCCTTAAGGAAGCCAGAGGGCAGACGCCCGACCCCTTCGTGCCTCACATGCACGGCGAGTTCGTGAGTGTGGGCCCGCGCTGGGGCGTCGGCTGGATGTTCGGCATGAACGTAAGCGGCATCCCGGCCATCATCATGAAGCGGCTCACCTACGTCCTTTACTGGTGGCAGGTCGGTGGGATTTCGCTCGCATGGAAGCGTCTGCGCGAGATGCTCGCAATGGCGCGGTAGGCTTGCCGAGGAGGCGCAACTGAGAGGGGATGGAGTCATGAGGGGTATCGGAGCGCGTAGGACAGGCATAGCGGTTCTCGCAGCACTCACGATTGGCTTGCTGCTCGTGCTCACCGGATGCGGAGCCGAGCCGACCAGCTCATCTGAGCGGGCGGCGCAGGAATCGTGCGGCGGATCTGAGTGCCACGACGACGTGATTGCCGTGCGGGCGAACGGCCCGCACAAGGACGCAGAATGCCTCACGTGCCACGAGGGCGCGGACGGGGAGCATGCAACAGACCCACAAGCGACCGATGCGGACATCGCATGGGAGATCGAGTCATGCGCGGGTTGCCATGAGGGTGAAGCGGTGACCTACCTCTACGACGACAATGCAAAGCCCGGCCCGTTTGGCGGCTCCCAACGTATCCCAGCGCAGCCCAAGGCAGACACGTTCCCGCTCTACAACCAGATCGTGGCCGGACACGCGTTCGCCAAGGACTACAACGAGGAGGGCGCGCACGCCTTCATGATGAAGGACCACCGCGAGACCACCCGCGGCAAGTTCGAGACCTGCGTTCAGTGCAAGTCGACCAAGGTGGCGTATGCGTGGAAAACAGGCAAAGCGCTCGTTGTTGAGAACGACACCGCCGTCGAGCTGAACCACACCAAGACAGCCGACGCCCCGGCCAAGTCACTCAAGGTGCCCGCTGGCACCACGATTACCTACTCGACCGACGAGAAGACACGGGCCGTCGATGCAAAGGTCACCACGCCGGACGGCAAGACGTTCACCTCCAAACCCGACAAGAGCATGGATGCCACCGCGAACTACAACATGACTTGGGCGAGCACGATTGCGGCTACCACAGAGACTGAAGACTACGGTACGAGCTGTAGCCACTGCCACGATCCACACTCCGCGAAGCTCGACTACATGCGAGATTCGATGCTCGACGCGATCGCCAACGGCGGAGTCGAAGGGTCAGGCGGTGTGAACCCCTATGCGAGTTCGCCGAATACGGATATCAAGCAGGCCAAACTCAGCGATAAGCGGATACTCGCCTGCGCCCAGTGCCACGTGGAGTACACCTGCGGAAAGAGCGGCGTTGACGGTGTCGATCGAGACGCGTTCGGTTGGTCAAAAGCGAGCGACTTGCACCGCCTCTACACCGATGTGTTCGAGTACAAGCAGGACTGGCGACACAAGGTCATCGGCCAGCCGCTCATCAAGAGCCAGCACTCGGAGACCGAGCTGTACTGGGAGAGTGTCCACTACGACGCCGGCGTGGCGTGTTCGGACTGCCATATGCCCGAGGTACGCGATACGAACGGACGCATTTTCAGAAGCCACTGGATGACGAGCCCATTCAAGTACGAGAGCAACGAACTGTTCGCCAAATTCGCGACCTCCACCGGACTCGACGCAAGCTACAACGACAAGCCTTGTGCCAGATGTCATGAGGATCGCACTGCAGCGGGCATGGCGCAGCAGAAGGCTGTCTTCGAACGTCAAAAGCACGTTCAGCAGCTCTTGGCCGACTCTGCCGGGGCACTCGGGACCCTGAAGCCCACGGAGGCGAAATACAACGAAGCGTTGCTCGCCCACCGACAGGCACATGTGCTGTGGGAGAACCTCATCGTGAGTGAGAATTCGATGGGCTTCCACAACTACGAGGAGGTCATGGACTCTCTGGCCGCAGCCGAGAAGTTCGCGAATCAGGCGCTTGCCATCGCAATGGCTCTGCCACAGAAGTGAGTCTGTGATCGCGACTTGAGGTACGCACGGACAGCCTGGCACCCGCATGTCGGTGCTCCACGCTACAATGCGCGCATGCCCTCAACCGACGCGACACCCCACACGCATACAGCGGCCTGCCTCGAGGTAACCTTCCTTGGCTCGGGCTCCAGCGGCAATGCCACGCTCGTGCGCCACGGCAAAGACGCCCTGCTGATCGACACTGGCTTCTCGGCGCGCGAGACCATGCGCCGACTCGCCGATTCCGGCACCGATCCGAGCATCCTTAGCGCCATACTCGTCACCCACGAGCACTCCGACCACATCTCGGGCATCAGGGTGCTGGCAGCCAAACTCGACATCCCCGTCTTCGCCACCCGGGGAACCGTCGAAGATGCGCCCTTAGGCGCGCTCTCCCCCAACGTCGAGATCTTGGTGCCGGGCGAACCGGTGACAATCGCCGACATGGAGGTGCTGCCGTTCGCGGTCTCACACGACGCCGCCGAACCGGTCGGGTTCCGGATCACCGGCCCGTGCGGCACCTCGTTCGGGCTCGTGACTGACACCGGCGTAATGACACCCGAGGCCATCGAGGCTCTGGCAAAGTGCGTTCTCCTCGGCATCGAATGCAACCATGACACTGAGATGCTACGGACCGGACCCTACCCCTGGTTCCTCAAAGAGCGCATCGCTTCATCGCGCGGACACCTGTCCAATGCAGCCGCGCTCGCGGCCGTCGAGGCGCTCGCCTCAGACAAGCTGCGCGCCGTGTTCGGCGTTCACATCTCAAGCAAGAACAATACCCATGATTTGGTTGCCGAGGAGTTGCGCGCCACGCTCACGCGACTTGGACTCGATGTGCAGGGAGCGCCGGTCCGCCAGGACAGGTGCAGTGAGTCGGCCACAGGGCGCTGAGTTGATCTATCGGGTGCCTTTGGCGAAGTTTATCGCTGAGGCCACCGCGTGATCCACGTCCGAGACTTCCACCGCGCCGGCCGTCATTGCATCGCACACTAAAGCGCTCGCTTCCCCTCCAGCAAAATCACGCTCGGCCGCAAAGCCACCCACGAAGATGAGCGGCGCGCCCGCAGCCACTGTCGCCTCCAGGTTCGCGAGGTTCGCTTTGCCGAACGGGAGTTGCGCCACTATGCGTATATCCGCTTGCGATGCCAGCTCGAACACACGCCGGCGGTCCGCGGGCAAGATTTCCCCGAACGGCGAGAGCTCCACATGCGTCACTTGGAGGGCATCGGCCACAGAATGGTCCACGTCGCCGCGCGAGAGGGCGCCTGCGCTCATCTCAAACCCAGCGAGGGCAAGGCGTCGCATGAGACCCGCCGCGGCTCCTGAGCCGCCCAAGACGAACACTCGACATCCGATGGGGTCCACCGCTTGTTCGCGGAGGACAGGGGTCACCGCGACCGCTCCGGTCACCGCGTCAGGACCCACGACCGCCCGCACAGCAAAGACCTCGCGGACCAACTGCGCGGTGAGCACGTCCTCCGGAGCGCCACACGGCGCCACCATTTCATGGTGCACGACCGCGAGCCGATCACTGTAGCGAGCGGCGAGGTCCAGATCATGGAACACTCCCATCACGGCCAGACCATCGTCGGCCAGTCTCCTGACCAAATCGAGCACCTGTAGGCGGTGGTTAAGATCCAGATGGCTCGTTGGTTCGTCGAGCAGAAGCACCTGCGGCTCCTGAGCCAGCGCCTGTGCCAAAGTGAGGCGCTGCAGGTCACCTCCGGACAGTGTGTCGACGCGCTCGGCGGCAAGCCTGATGGTATCCGTGAGTTCCATGACGCGCGCCACGACCGCCTCGTCAGCGTCGGTAAGCGAGTCCATGCGGCCCATGTGAGGGTGTCGCCCCATCGCGACGAACTCGGAAGCCGTGAACGCGAACAGGCTCGGCAGCGATTGTGGAACGACTGCCACGAGGCGTGCGCGCTGGGTGGTGTCCAGATCGTTCAGAGGCACGCCAGCGATCTCGATTGAGCCTGCGAGCACGTCGGCGGCTCCGGTGATCGCCTTGACAAGCGTCGACTTGCCAGCGCCGTTGGGCCCTATGAGGCCAAGAACTTCACCGCGCCTCACGCCGAGGTCCACGTTGCGAAGAACCGCTATCTGGCCATAACCAACTGCAAGACCGGCGAACCGAACACCATGCGCGCCCGGATTGGCGTTGACGCGTTTG
>JAURYZ010000263.1 GCA_030653635.1 Coriobacteriia bacterium
CCAAGCTGTGGTTCTTCGGCGCGGTTGTCGCCGGACTGGCCGCTGGTATCGCGATTGGCAAAATCACCGAGTACTACTGCTCGGATCATTATGGCCCGGTCAAGCGTATCGCCCAGTCCAGTGAGACCGGTGCGGCAACCAACATCATCGCTGGTCTGGGTACCGGGATGATGTCGACCGCGCTTCCGATCCTCGTGGTCTGCGCGGGCATCATCGCTTCGTATACCATGGGTGGTCTCGCCGACATCAGTCCGAACTCCGGTATCTACGGCATCGGTCTTGCCGCTCTAGGTATGCTCTCGATCACCGCGATCACTGTCGGTGTCGACGCGTACGGGCCTGTCGCGGACAACGCCGGTGGTATCGCGGAGATGGCACACATGGGCGCCGACATCCGCAAGATCACCGACAGCCTTGACTCGGTCGGCAACACCACCGCCGCCATCGCCAAGGGCTTTGCAATCGGTTCTGCCGGTCTGACCGCCCTGGCTTTGTTCGTCGCATTCAAGGAGTCGCTCATCGCAGGCGGCGTGCCGCTGAACATGGGTCTTGAGAACCCGTACATCATCGTTGGCTTGTTCATTGGTGGCATGCTGCCGTTCCTGTTTGGCGCACTTACCATGAACGCTGTCGGTCGTGCCGCCTTCTCAATGATTGGCGAGGTTCGTCGTCAGTTCCGCGAGATCCCCGGCATCATGGAAGGCACCGGCAAGCCGGATTACGCCGCCTGTGTCGACATTTCCACCAAAGCCGCCCTCAAGGAGATGGTCGTTCCCGGTGCCATCGCCGTGGCCGCCCCGCTTGTGGTCGGCGCGTTTAGCGTCGACATGCTCGCGGGTCTGCTCGCCGGTGCGCTTGTTACCGGATTTTTGCTTGCGGTCTTTATGGCCAACGCAGGTGGCGCATGGGACAACGCCAAGAAGTACATCGAGTCCGGCGAGCACGGCGGCAAGGGCTCTGATGCCCACAAGGCCGCGGTCGTTGGCGACACGGTCGGCGATCCTTTCAAGGACACCTCCGGCCCGTCCATGAACATCCTTATCAAGCTTATGACCATCGTGAGCTTGGTATTCGTACCGCTGTTCGTGGCATTGCACGGCGCGTAATTCTAGGGGGTGCGTAAGCGCTCCGCGTTCGACCGGCGATTGCTCCCGGAACGGCCATTGTGCCGCTCCGGGAGCATCGTCGTTATCTGCTCAGTTGGAGTTTTGCCGCTGAGATACCTGGATTTGGGGTAAACGACGAGGGGAGGAGGGCAACCGTGGCTCGCATTTCAGACGAGGACATTCAACGCGTGCGTGATGCGACAGACGTGGTCGCCCTTATCTCAGACTCAGTCCTTCTGAAGCAAAAGGGCCGCCTGTTTTGGGGTTGCTGTCCCTTCCACGGCGAGAAGACGCCGAGCTTCAAGATCGATCCCGGGACCGGGCTTTGGCACTGCTTTGGGTGCGGAGCTGGTGGTGACGCTTTCGGGTATCTGATGAAGCGCGAGAACCTTGAGTTTCCCGATGCCGTGCGCCTATTGGCTGAGCGCGCACGTATCGAGATCGTCGAGACCGGTGAGGCGGGACCTTCGCGCAACTACAAGGACCGCATCATGGCCGCGCACGATGAGGCCGCGGAGTTCTACCACAAGCACCTTGTTTCCTCGCATGATGAGGCCGCATCGAACGCTCGCGAGTATCTCAAGAAGCGTGGTTTCGGGATCGAGGTCGCGAAGCGGTGGCAGCTCGGATACTCACCGGGTCGCAGTTTGCTTACTTTGCACCTCAAGGCTGCCGGTTTTACCGCCGAGGAGATCGTGGACGCCAACCTCGGACTTCGTGCCGATGACGGGCGGATCCGTGATCGCTTCTACGAGCGCATCATGTTCCCGATACATGACATCTCTGGGCGAGGCGTCGGTTTCGGCGGTCGCGTGCTCGGAGCAGGGGAGCCCAAGTACCTGAACACCGGTGAGACGCCGGTGTTTCACAAGTCCCAGAACCTCTACGCGATCGATATTGCCAAAAACGAGATCATCAAGGCAAAAGGCGCTGTGGTCGTCGAGGGCTACACGGACGTGATTGCGCTGCACGAAGCGGGCATCCGCAATGTTGTGGCCACCCTAGGAACTGCGCTCACGCGTAAACACGTCAAGCTCCTGGGCAGGTTCACTTCTAAGGTGATTTACCTGTTTGACGCCGACGAAGCCGGTTTGCGTGCAGCCGAGCGCGCCGCGGAGTTCATTGACGTCGCGATAGCGCCTGCAGGAGCTACTGCAATCGACTTGCGGGTCGCGGTGATTCCCGAGGGCAAGGATCCTGCAGATTACGTGGCGGCTGGCGGCGCCGATGCGATGCTGGCGGTGCTTGAGGCGTCTGTGCCGCTCATGCAGTTCGTGTTGGACCGTCGGATGGCCAGGCATGATGTCTCGACACCAGAGGGCCGAGCCGGGGCTTTGGGGGATGCTGCCTCCATACTGGCGACTATCAAGGGTTCTCTTTTGGCGCAGGACTACACGAATCGCGTCGCTGACAGGCTGCTTACCGATTACGAGACCGTCAGTCGTGCGATATCCACGGCCCGACCGGCATTCATCGGGGGAGATGACACGTCTGACGCAGGTGGCCCTCAGGGGGCTTTGTTGCCTCTCCCTGCCTCTGACAGCCCCAAAGCGCGTGCCGAGCGTTCGTTGGTGGGTCTGGTGGCCTCATATCCCGAATTGCGGGAAGGGGCACGGAAGTTGCTAGAAACTGGTCTGCTTCAAGATGCGCGATCCGTGGCGCTTCTGTCTGTTGTCTTGGATGCGGGTGATGCGCCCGGTTCTGATATCCTAGCGAGTCTCACGTTGCGTGACCCCGAAGCTGCATCGTTGCTTTCGAACGAGCTCATCGGGTTGCCGGACGGCGTGAATGTTCGAGTGTCGGCAAACGAGTTGTTAAGCAAACTAAAGGAATTCGCCCTCGAGCGTCAAATCATCGAGGGAAAGGCAAGAATGCGATCACTTGACCCGGTCAAGGATCGCGCTGTGTATGACGAACTATTCATAGAGATATCCTCACTCACGATGCAGGTCGACAGAGTGCGTCGTTGTGAGGCCGGAACAGATGACCAGAAAGTGTGGGGATAGAGTGGCTGCCAAGCCTGAGTCCGTGAAGAAGACCCCCGTGAGCCCCAAGACCGCTGAGCTCGCTCTGCCTGAGGTCACGACGCTCGCTAAGATGGGCAAGAAGAAGGGCAATCTGACCGACGAGGAGATTCAGTC
>JAURYZ010000198.1 GCA_030653635.1 Coriobacteriia bacterium
GGAGCTCACGACCTTGTTGCGCCGAATGAGCGTGTCCACCTCTCGCACCAGATCCAGTGCTCCGTCATAAGAAACGCGCGTATCCTTCTCGGTGAGTTCGGATAGTTCGGTCTGCTCGTATACCTTCACGTCCATGATCTCAATGTGAGGCAGATCGGCCTCTGCCAACATACGTGCAATCCCACCAGCGCCAATGACTTCATAGTAATCAGCGGACAGAAGCGCGGCTCCGCGAGAAAGCTCGGACAGCTCCAAGCCCCTCGTGAACGTGAGACTCCCGATGCCGATCGCGGTCATCTCCCGGATGAGTTGATCGAACATGATGCTTTGCCTGGGCAAAAGCGTCTCGCCGAGCAACAACTCGCCTTCGAAGAATGTGAGTGGAACGTCAACACCCTCGGCATGGTACTGGTCGATCGAGCTCTTGAGCGCTGAGACAGCGTCTAACGCCGCGGGATGGTCTCCAGGATAGAATCGACACGTGCGCCTCACCGCATATAGCCGTGTGAGCAGCTCACGGGTCCGGCCGAGTTGCTTGGCGGAGTATGCGCCTTGGGTCCGCACACCGCTGCCGCCTACAGCATCGGGCACGGGAGCGGTCGGGATCATGCCGATATCGTCACTCACCGTGCTCCCCTTTCCCGCGTCTGAGCCATCGCCCTTAGAGCCTGATCGGCAGCCGCCTTAAGTTCGCGAACGCTCGCTCTGCCCAAAATGACGCGCTTTCCCGCGAGTGATTCAAGAAGCGGGATCGACCCGGGGGCAGCTATCCTGCCCAGCGCCTCGATCGCCTCGGTTCGCGGTCCGATATCGCGGTTGCCGCGTCCCTCGCCGCGCGCCACCTGTTCAAGTGCGGGCACACAGCCCAAATCTTTGGACGAGCCAAGGTATCGCGCGGCAAGCTGTACGTTTTGCGCATCAGCGTCATCTAGGAAGGCGACGAGCATCTCAAGGGCAAGCCTGTCTGGAACACCTGCCAGGGCTCTGATCGTCTCGCGTCGCACGCGCGCATCGGGATGAAGAACCGTCCTGCCCAGTGCCGGGAGAATAGCCGCCTGGCGAGTGCTGCCCAAGATCGCCACGACATTTCGAACGAAGTACCACCTTGGGTCGGTGATGCGCCTCGCGAGCTCGTCAACGTACCCGGCTGCCATGCCTGAGAGCAGATCCACCATGCTCTTGCGCGCGGTCATGTCTGGTTCATCGGCCAACACCTCAAGCATCGGATCGATCAAGTCGCCGCCCAGAGCGGTCAGTAGCCGCTGACACGAAGCGTACTCCGGGGTGCCGGCACGATAGACCCGCATCGCTTTGACGACCTCGGCCAGCTGCGCCGGAGTCGCGAGCTTGGCCATAGCCTCTGACAGGCGCTGCCTTTGTTCGTGCGGGAGATCCAGCGACTTAAGGACCTCCGAGATGGACTCGGCCGCGTCGGCTGCCACGTCGTAGTCCCCGCGTTCGATCACGAGGCTCAGGCCATCTTCAAGTAGCGCCATGATCGAGGGGAAGTACTGGCCTTGCAGATTCACCGCCACCAGCGTCACGAGGGCGCCGATCACGTCGCCGTCCGTCAGGCCACGACGCGATTCCTCCTGCAAAGTAACGTAATCCGAGTCCTCGTCGAAGCGGTGCGTTATTTCACCCGGGGCGAGATCGACCAACTTTAAGATCGAGTCGACTGGCTGATCGACATCGTCCGCATGACGTTCGCGGACCTGCAGCACGCTTGGGGACACGGCCTCAAGCACCGCGCCCACGGTCTCCTCGGCAAGTCCGGCACCGCGCATAGCAGCGCCGGCTGCGTTCACCACGTCGTCGCGCTCGGCCAGCGACATCATTGCCAGGTTGCGAATCGCGCGTGAAAGCCCTTCGACCGACATCTCGTCGTCGGTAAGACCTTCGACGAGCATGCGGCACACATCATCGATATCCATTTGTCGCACGATGGCGGCGAGCGATTCGTCGGTGCGCGCCTCGGGCAGCAGTCTTTGAGTGATCAGTTCTCGGCGAACGTCGACAGGCAACGAGGCGATCGCCTCGGCGATCGTTCGATGCAGAAGCGCCCGGTGGTGTGCCTCGGCGCGCTGCGCCGCAAACGCCAGCTCCCCGAGCTTGAGGTGCTTTAGTGCGGCGTTCGGATCGGTTCCACGACCGACCAGCGTCTCCATGAAATACGCGCCTATGGTGTCCGGATCGCCGATCAGGCGAGTCAGCATCCGCTGATCGCGTGGCCTAGCAGCAGGGCCGGCCGCAAGCAGTTCATCCATGCGCGAAGGTTGAAGGGGTGAATCCACGACGACGCCATCAGTGGGAAGCAGTGTATCGACGATACGAGCCGAGGCCTGCTTGATGCTGATGGCGTCGACTCCCAGCTCCCACAGGCGATTCTCGGCCCCGCCCGCCTCAGCGAGTTCGGCCGGCGGGACTAGCAGAATGCTCAAGAATCCAAGGACGTCATTAGCTGTGACGCCGCTATGAAAGCGAACCTCGGCGATGTTTCTGTTGTACATCTCGCGAGCGAAGGACTCAAAGGCCTGTTGCTCGGCAAAGATCATGGCTCCTTCGTAAACTAGGCCGTCCTTGGTCACGGAAAAGCGGATCTCGGCGACGTCTCTCAGCTGTTTGCCAAGGAGTTCCGCCGCGGTTGCGGCGTTTTCTCGAGGGATGGCACTCGCTCGTGGATACAGCACCACGGCCTTCATGGCCACTACCAGCTGTCTGACGAACCGCTCGATGCCTGCGGGAGCTTTACGCTCATCGGTCTGGCTATCGGCCACAACGCCTCCCTCGTGCCATGCGCCGCACACCTCCCGACGCCACCCCATTATAGGGGTATGCGCGGGTCATGGCGCCAACCACTGCTATCATCTGCGCATGAACAGACTCGATCGCATCGTTCTTGCCAGCGCATCGCCCAGACGCCGGCGCCTGCTGTCCTGGCTAGGCCTGCCATTTGAGAGCGCAGCGGTCGACACGCCTGAGTCTCTCGACTCGCCCTTAGCTTCGGATCCTGGCGCCCTCGCAATCTCATTGGCCGAGGAGAAAGCCAAAGCAGCGATTGCGGTCGGCTTGGGTCGCGATTCTCTGCTGTTGACCTTCGACACCATCGTGGTTCTCGACGGGGATCTACTCGGCAAGCCAAAAGACCGCGCCGACGCGTATCGGATGCTCCGCTCGCTGTCGGGTCGCACTCACCAGGTCGTGACCGGTTGCACCATCTTCTGCGCGGACCTGCCGATGAGTTCCTTTTCGGTACTCACGGACGTCCAGATGCAGACTCTCTCCGAGTCACGGATCGAGTCGTGGATGGCCCAAGGCGAGTTCATGGGGTGCGCAGGGGCATACAACATCGAGGGGCAGGTTGCTAAGGTCACGCCGTTTGAGTGCTACCAGAACGTCGCCGGCCTTCCGCTTTGCCATCTGTACTCGCAGATCCGCGACCTGCCAGCCAAGTGCGTCCCGGGTACCCCGACGCCACCGGTCTCACCTTGCGATACGGCCCTGGGCCGTCAGTGCATGCTCGGCCCGAGCGTTCTTGAAGCAACCATCTGACAAACCGGGGGTCGGCTCGCTACCGGCGTTTCGCGACTACGATAATGCTCTCATCGGCATCGGTCAGTGCATGTCCGTCATGCCCGCCCAGAAGCTCGATGTCGCCAAAGCCCGCGCATGACAGCTCCTGCGCGAGGAGCTCGGCCGGGATCGCAGTGTGCTCCGAGCGGCGATGAGTCAGATCCCACTCGCCATCGAGCGCCCTTGTAAGCGTCAGGAAGTCGAAGTCCAGAAACTCGCCTGCCGACGGGTATTCGATGACGCGCAGGAACACCTTGGTCCCTGAGTCGGTGTCGCGGATCTTGGGAGCGACGACCCTTGAGTGCGATGAGATGAGCCGAGCGTGGTTGAGCAGATGCAGCACGATGACGCCACCAGGAGCCACGACCGACCCGAAATCCGCGAGCGCTTCGGTCAGACCGTCGCGCCCTACCACGTGAGGCAGTGCGTTGCCGGTGCAAATGAGCGCGTCCACAAGTCCCAGTTCCAGTCGCGAGAGCCCGCCGAAGCCACCGCGAACAATACGGACCGACCCGCCGCCGTTAGCGACCTGCTCGCTGAAGCGTGCCACGTTCGCTTCCGCCTGAGAGAGCATCGCGTCGTCCGGGTCCACGGCGATAACCTCAAGACCCCAGCTCGCGAACATGATGGAGTGCCGAGCGCTTCCCGCGCCCACGTCCAAGACGCGCTGCACGCCGTTGGCCTCGAACAGGGTCTTGAAGAACCCCGCCTCTCTGCCAAGTCGTGCGTCCCAGTCAACGAAATCATCGTAGTCGCCACCTGTATGGCTCGGCCGCTTCTCAAGCATTGGGGGCTCCTGTCTACTCATCGAGCCGGAATATTCGCGAAGCATTGCCGCGCATCACAAGATCGAGGTCTGTCGCGGACAAACCCATTTCCTCGAAAGTGCGCTGCTGCATCCGACGGATCCACGTGCGATACGGCGCTGTGGTGCCGGAGTCGGTACCGAACAAGATCCGCTCGGGCCCCAGAGCCGTGAGCACTCGCTCGA
>JAURYZ010000202.1 GCA_030653635.1 Coriobacteriia bacterium
GTGCGCTTCTGCTCGTTGATGGGGCTCAGGGCGCCGGGCATCTGCGTCTCGACCTGGGGATGTTGGGCGCCGACGCGTATGCGACCTCGGGTCACAAGGGACTCCTCGGCCCGCAAGGAATCGGGCTGCTTTATCTGTCGCCCGAGATCGACCCGCGCCCTCTGATCGAGGGCGGCAGCGGCTCGGGAGACTCGCAGTCGGATCGCATGCCACTGGACCGTCCAGACCGCTATGAGGCCGGCACGATCAATACGCCCGGGATCGTAGGGCTCGGTGCCGCGGCGCGCTGGCATCTGGAGCACGGTGCGACCCAACACGCGCGGGAATCCCGCCTGATACGCATGCTGCACGATGGACTCGCACAGCTTGACGGGCTCACGGTCCTAGGGCCGCCTGCGCCGGTCGAGCGCGTTCCGGTGCTCGCGTTCACCCACAATCGCATCGATGCCGATGCCTTGTCATTCGAGCTCGACAGGCGTTTCGGCATCGCCACGCGTGCAGGACTACATTGTTCACCTTGGTCT
Organism: Coriobacteriia bacterium; assembly: GCA_030653635.1. GTDB lineage: Bacteria > Actinomycetota > Coriobacteriia > Anaerosomatales > JAHIQC01 > JAHIQC01. The sequence continues at coordinate 525 of JAURYZ010000202.1, forward strand.
CATGAGACACTCGGGACGCTGGAGCACGGTGCCGTTCGTATGGGCGTGGGATTTGGCAACACCGACGCCCAGATCATCGAGGCAGTGGAGGCCGTCGCGAGCGGAGCTTCGTTGACGCTATGATGCCGCAACGCCTATTCTTCGGTTATAGGAAAGGTCGGCTCGAATCGCATGCCGACGTGAGTCACGGTGCATCCAACGCGGCAGCCGGCAACTCCGCACCGAGCGGGCCCCATGTTCTGATACGAGGGATGACCTGCAGTGATGTATCCGAGGAACGAATCAGGAACGGGGTAAGGTGAGGCGGTCGTCTTTCTCGCGGACCAGTACCTTCATTGTGGCAGTCGTGGTGTCTTGCTTGGCGGCTGCCCTTTTTGCGACCCCCGCTTTGGCCGCGGCCAAGTCCGTACCCGCGACCCGTAGCGCCACCACCACGGTCACGATCGAGGGCTACGACGTTGACTTTACCTTACCGACCAACGCCAAGGCCGGATGCATGGTCTGTCACGGGGACGCCGATCTGATCAGACTCAAAGACGGCAAGCTTGTAAGCTACTGGGTCAATCCGGCCGTCTCGGGCGCCTCTGCTCATGCGACCGTGCAGTGCACTGGATGCCACCTCGACTTCGCGTTCAAGTCACCACACGCCAGCTCAGCCAAGGACTGGCAGACCGAAGCAAAATCCTCCTGCCAGAACTGCCACCTCGACCAGTCGGCCGCTGTCGCGCGCGGCTCCCATCGCGCAGGCACCCTACCTGGGCAGAAAGTGGATCCCAAAGCCGCTCCCAAGCCCTTGTGCGGTGACTGCCACGGTAGCCATGCGATAGGCCAGCTCACCGATTCACCGGAAGGCAAGGCTGCCTTGCGCACTCAAGGGCGGCTGATGTGTGGCGGATGCCACGAGGAGTACTGGGACAACTACAACGACTACTATCACGGAGCTGCGTACAAGCGCGGCGCCACTGACGCGCCCGCGTGCTGGGACTGCCACGAGGCGCACGACACGCTGCCGGCCAAAGACAAGGACTCCAGCGTAAACGAACGGCACATCGTGGAGACCTGCCGCAAGTGTCACCCGAGCGCTGACGAGACATACGTGAAATACGCGCGGCTAGTGCATCGTCGCGATGATATTGCCGAGGAGTTCTTCCTGTATGGATGGATCTCTCAGGTGCGCGACGCAGTGATGTCACTGTTCGGCGCGTAGGCCCGCCATGAGTAGTCGAACACTCTCGACCCTCGCACTCGCGGCATGCTTGGCAGTGACGCTACTGCTCTGGACTCCTGGAACCGGTTCAGGGCAAGCATCCTCGGTGGCGGATCTTACCGCTGTGGTCCACGGATCCAACTGCAATCCGTGCCACGCGCGAATCGCTGAGACTGACGTTGTGGGTCTTAGGTTCAGTCACGGTAACCATCTGCTGGTCGAGTGCGTCTCGTGCCACGTGCGAGCCCCTCACGAGGCCGGAGTCACTTACCGCCCCGTGATGGACACGTGTTTCGCGTGTCATGGCCTGAAGCACGGCGCGCAAGGCATTTTGGCGGCAGGAGAGTGCTCGGACTGCCACACTCCCGCACACGTCCTGCGCCCCGCGGTCCACGTCAAGGACTGGGCGGCCAAGCCGCACGCCGCGTTCGCAAATAAGGCCGGAGTGAATCGGTGCATGATGTGCCACGAGTCGGTCAGGGACTGCGACGTGTGCCACCGCGCCAAGAAGATAGACATTGGGCCGATGCCCTCTGTCTACTTGAGAAATCTGCCCGTGGAGGCCACGCGGGAGTCGGTGCTCATCGACGCGCGGGCTGTCCCGAGCATGGGCCAGTGTGTCTTTTGTCATCCTGACGTGGACCGCACAGCCAATGGGCGGATCATCTTCGCGCATGAGCCTCACATTAGGCGTGACTATAAGTGCGTGGCGTGCCACGACACTTTCCCGCATGTTCCGGATCGCACGATAATCCCGACGATGTCGTCGTGCTACCGATGCCACAGCCTCAAGCACGCCGGCTGGGGCGAGGTCGCCACGCAGGATTGCTTCGCGTGCCACCCCAAGGACTTCGTGTTGATACCGCCGAACCACACTCAGAAGTTCATCACCGGCGAACACAAGGATCTGGCCAAGGCCGACACCAAACTGTGCACCATGTGCCATGCGTCCGCTT
>JAURYZ010000215.1 GCA_030653635.1 Coriobacteriia bacterium
AGAAGCGTTGGAGCCTACTTGCTGAGGATGTTGTCGGACTTACACAGCTGCAATCGAGCCTTCTTGAAGCCTCCTCCCGCCTTGTTCGGCCGGGGGGTTTCGTGGTGTACTCCACTTGCAGCGTCCTACCTGCCGAGAACATGGGCGTGGTTCGGGGTTTCCTCGGCGGATCTTGGGGTTCGCAGTTCGAGATCTTGGCGCTCGGAGAGTACCTTTCGCCAAGTTTGCAGCGGTTTGTGACCCCCCAGGGGTGTTTCCAGTCAATGCCTGAATCGGGTGGTCCCGACGGGCATTTCGCCGTACTACTCAGGCGCCGCTAGGCGCACGGACGAGGAGAGATGCATGCGCACAACCAGAATCGTTGAGATGCTCGAGGTCACCGAGGCTGCAGCATTGGCAGCCGCTCGCTGGATGGGGAAGGGCGACAAGATCGCCGCAGACGCTTCGGCCGTAGAAGCCATGCGCACCGCTTTTGATGAACTGGATATCTCAGGTGAGATCGTCATCGGTGAGGGAGAGCGCGATGAGGCTCCCATGCTCTACATCGGCGAGAAGGTCGGTGCCGGTGGCGAGGAGATAGACATCGCGGTTGACCCGTTGGAGGGCACGAATCTGACGGCCTACGGTCAGCCCAACTCGCTCGCCGTTTTGGCATTCGCACCCAAGGGCACCTTGTTGCACGCGCCAGACACTTACATGTGGAAGGTGGCCACCGGCCCGGCGGCTGCGGACGCCGTACACATTGATGCGTCCCCCACTGAGAACGTGGTTAACGTCGCCAAGGCGCTCAAGCGTCCCGTCGAGGACATCGTGGTGTGTATCTTGGAACGCGAGCGTCACAACGATCTCATCACCGAGGTCCGTCGTGCCGGTGCCCGAATTCGACTCATCAGCGACGGTGACGTCTTCGGCGCTGTGGCAACCGCCATTGAAGGTACAGGCATCCATCTTTACCTGGGTGCGGGCGGCGCACCCGAAGGCGTCTTGGCTGCAGCCGCTATGCGCTGCATTGGCGGTTGTTTCATGGGTCGCTTTGAGTTTCGTAGCCCCGAAGAGCGCGCGCGTGCGGTCACTATGTCCAAGTGCGACGTCGATGCTGTGCTCACCATGGATTGTCTGGTCGGATCCGACGAGGCGGCATTCATCGCGACAGGAGTGACGGACGGCGAAATGCTGCGTGGAGTGAAGTACTTCGGAACCGGTTCGCGGACCCACTCGATTGCCATGGATAACAAAACCGGCACGGTCCGCTTCATTGAAACGGTCTACCGTACCGGCACTGAGAAGTTCTGGGTAAGGATGGACTAACGCCCTGTAGAAGGGCGTCGGTTTGCGCGGCCTATCTACTCGCTGGCGGCAGCCGGGCAGCTCGAGCATGCGGAGCTACTCTCTTTGTCCGCTTTGCAAGGAGCCGGAGCCGGAGTCGCGGTCGGTGTCGACCCTTCCTTCGGGCGCGGCTTTCGGTCAGTGTTATAGAAGCCTGAGCCTTTGAAGACGACGCCTACCGGAGTGAACACGCGTTTTGTCGTGCCGCTACACTGGGGACAGCTTTCCTCGGCGGGTGAACCGGCTTTTCGGGTCACTTCGAAGATGGTGTGACAGCTCGTGCAACGATAGTCGTATGCTGGCATTCGTGATGCTCCTCTCGAGCCGCATGATCCTGGGTGCGGCAGGGGTGGAGAATACTCGCGAAGCCCCCGAGACGCAAGTTCCAAGCATGAGGAGAGGTCGGAAGTGAGCATTATCGAACGTACGCGGCCTGAGCGTCCACCCTATGTACCCGTATGGGTCGTGCCCAGTGCCGCGGCTATCGGCGCGGCACTACTGCTTGTGGTGGGGTTGTCGCTATGGCTCGGTGTGCGGGCTGAGGTGATCGTGCCCGACGTTGTTGGAGTGAACGAGGCAGTGGCTGAAGTTCGGCTCGCGCAATCAACTCTGACCATCGAGGTGACTGAGCGTCCATTTGATGCGTCTGAGCCCGGTACCGTTTTGGACCAAGATCCCGCACCCGGTGAGACCTTGCGTGAAGGCGACCCGGTGCGTGTCGTCGTCTCCGCCGGTACCGAGGAGTTCACGATGCCCGATGTGGTCGGACTTGCGCTCAAGATCGCCAAGGTCCAACTCGAAGAGCGCGGGCTAGTGGTTCGCATTGACGAGGTCCACTCAGATGCCCCCCTGAACACCGTCGTTTCTACCAATCCAGCGCCTGGCGCAAGGATTCGCAGCTCGGACATGGTCCGCTTGAGTGTCGCCATCAAGGGCGACGCGACGGACGCCTTACTGCCCTACAAGCTCGATGGCACGGTCGTAGCCATTGACCCGACATTGGTTCCTGGAGGAGCTCAAGACGTCACCATGGAAGTGGCCCGACGTCTGCGTTCACTGCTCGAGGCCTCCGGAGCGACCGTCATTGTGACGCGATCGGCGACGGCGACTGCGACAGGTGTGCCTCAGACAAGTTCGACCGAGATCACCGGTTCGGTTTCCGCTGTGGTCGGGCTCGATGTCCCAGCTACGGGCGCGGGCGGCCTGGCCGTACTCACCCTGGGCGATTCGCCACAGACCCAACCCAGCTCGCAGGCGTCTGCAGCATTGGCAGATTCGATCGCAGCCGAGCTCAAGGCGGTGGGCAAGCCCGTAGCTCGTGATGTCGTTTTGACTGATGCCGTGCTTGAGGCTTCACCGAACTCACCCGGAGTGCGCATAAGGCTCGGTTCCTTGGCAGCCAAGACCGACACGGAGTTGTTCACCGATCCGGCGTGGTTCGATCAGGTCGCGCGTGCGATCTACCGGGGCCTAGGCGAGCGTCTCGGCGCAAAGTAGGCTATGCGTGGCGCGTTTCTAGCATTCGATGTGTAGAATGCTGTTCATGTCCATCACACATACACCCACTCCACGTCGCGCTCGGCGCTGGCTTGCGGCTGTGCTTGTCGCAGCCATGTTTGTTGTTGCTCCCGCCACAGCCATCGGTGCAAAGTCCAAGGCCGATACCCTCCAAGATCAGCTCACCGCTGTGCAGGCTGAGTTCAAGAAGGCCGGAGCGGCATATGACAAGGCCTACTGGAAGCTCGACGAGACCGAGTCGCGCATCGACAAGATCGACGCGCGCATCGCAGATGCTGAAGTTGAGCTCGGCGTAGCTCGCGTTCAACTCGCGGCCAGAGTGAACGGCATGTATCGCAGCGACAAGGTCGACTACCTGACTGTCATTCTTGGGGCGGAGTCGTTCCAAGACATGGTCACTCGTTTCGAGTTCATCAGCCGCATAAACCAAGCCGATTCCGATGCGATTCAGGTGGTTGAGGACCTTGAGGCGCGCCTTTCGTCCGAGCGCGCTTCGCTTGAGAAGGAACGGGCTGATCGCGAGTCCAAACTCGGCGCTCTCAAGAAACAGCGTGACAAACTTCAAAAGAACATGAAGGCCAAGAAGGCTGAGTACGACAAGATCAAGGCCAAGCTTGATGCGACTCGTCGGTCGAGTTCCGGGGGCTCTTCGAAGTATGCACCGGCTGGACCCAACGGAATGGTATTCCCAGTGCAAGGCGTCAATTACTACAGCGATACCTGGGGGGCTTCTCGTTCGGGTGGCCGTCGCCGTCATCAGGGAACAGATATCATGTCGCCGAGCGGTACTCCTTGTGTGGCGGTGCTCTCAGGTACCGTGACCTCGAAGAACTCTGGACTTGGTGGCAAGACTATCTGGCTTACCGCTGACAACGGCTGGAAGTTCTACTATGCGCATCTCAGTGACTGGAAAGTGAAGAGTGGGCGAGTCTCGGCGGGCCAAGTCATCGGCTACGTAGGCTCGACCGGCAACGCCAGTGCAAGTTCCCCGCATCTTCACTTTGAGATCCACCCAGGCGGGGGTAGCGCGGTCAATCCCTACCCATACCTGCGCAAGATGTAGCAGCCACACCGCATGGGCGAAGGCCCGAATGGGGCATTTCTTTGCTTTGTTGCACGAGCGGGTGTCCGTGTGGCACCATGAGCCCAGTTCAATACCGTACCGGGAGCTGCCACCAGGCGGCTGAGAGGCGGGTGTACCCGCGACCGACACGACGGCCCCGATAATGCGGGGCACGCATCACGGTGACCTATCAGGTCGTCGCCGCGTTTCGTGGCTCTTGCTCCCGGTAGCCAGCCACCCAGCCGAGGAGACCAGACTGACATGCGAAGCGAACGTACATTGGTTCTCACAGAGATCGCCCTTGCGATAGCCCTAGCGGCGGTCCTCAATATGCCGTTTCTGAGGGTCCAGCTGCCGTTCAATTTGGCTGGCGGCACCATCTCGCTCAACATGCTTCCGATCTTCGTGGTCGCCCTACGGCGTGGTCTTGTTCCGGGGCTCATCGCAGGCGCCTTGTATGGTGGCGTGGATGCCATGCTGAATCCCTACATCGTCCACCCGATCCAGTTCGTGCTCGATTATCCTGTCGCCTACGGACTCGTGGGACTCGCCGGGCTCGCGACAGGCGCATGGCGCAAGGTCGCGGCCGATCCCTCGAGGCGCTGGGGTGCGCTTCTCGGCGGTCTGTCAATCGGTGTGACAGCGCGCTTCGCTGCCCATTGGTTGTCCGGCGTCGTGTTCTTTGGGGCTAGCGCTCCTGAAGGTCAACCGGTGTGGCTGTACTCCATGATCTATCAATCGACGTATCTGCTGCCTTCTTTCGCGCTCACGATGGCAGCGGCACTTGTGGTATTCCCGGCGCTTGAGAGGGCGGTCCCGGTGCGATTGCCTAGAAGTGGAGGCGCGCTTTGGACGCGCTCATAGTAGCTGGCGCTCCCGTTGCCGATCCTTCGCTGCTGGCGTCGCTCGTGTCTTGCGCCAAGTTCGTAATCGCTGCAGATGCGGGTGCGGATTTGTGCCTCTATCTGGACCGTATGCCTGATTTGTTCGTGGGCGACGCGGATTCAGTGAGCGCAGCTACGCTTGCGCGACTTTGCGAGGCCAACGTTCGGTCCGTTATCGCGCCGGCTGATAAGGACGTCTCAGACCTGGACATCGCCCTCTCGGAGGCGGCTGAGCGCGGACTGAGTGAAGTAGTCGTTTGTGCGGCCTGGGGTTCCAGAGCCGACCACACACTGGCGAGCGTGGGCTCCATGCTCGATGCATCATCCCTTCGCCCGGTGCTGGTTGAACCGGGTTCGTTCACCGCGTGGGTAC
>JAURYZ010000221.1 GCA_030653635.1 Coriobacteriia bacterium
CGGAATCAGCAGTGACCCTTGATGTTGCAAACGGAACTGCATCCATTGTTTGCGGTCAGGCTTCCTTCACCGTCAAGACACTTTCTGCGGAGGACTTCCCAAGATTTCCTGACATTGAAGCGGATAAGACAATCTCAATTCCCGCGAAAGTCTTTTCAGATCTCGCTTCTCATGTACTGAAGGCCACAAGCCGAGATGAGACCAGGCCGATTCTCACAGGTGTATTGATTGTCATCGAGGGCCATACGGTAAGAATGGTGGCCACCGACTCATACCGGCTATCAGTGAAGGAAGCCACACTTGAGGTTCCCGCCGGAGAAGACACAGAAGTCGTTATTCCGGGCAAAGCGCTAGATGAGGCTGTGCGAATGGCCGCCGGGCGCAAGAAGGTAAATCTTGGGGTTACGGATAATCAGATAATCTTCGACTTCGAAGACACAACATTCATCACCCGCCGAATAGAGGGGGCATTCCCAAATTACAAGCAGCTTCTTCCTAAGGAATATGAGACGACGGTTGTTGTTGCTAAGGATGAGTTCGCAGCAGCAGTCAAGCGGGTATCTCTGCTAGCACAACACAACACCCCACTGAGAATTTCAGTAAGCGCTGAAGACCAGACCTTGTCATTATCAGCCACAACCCAAGATGTTGGAGACGCATCAGAGGACCTAATGGCGAAAGTTGAAGGCCATGATGTTGAAATCGCTTTCAACCATGGTTTCTTGAGCGATGGTATTGCCTGTACAACAGGAGATGTCATGACCGTCAATATCGTGAGTGCTCTGAAGCCGGGCGTTCTGACCGCATCTGGAGACGAAGGATTCCTTTATCTCCTGATGCCTGTTCGTTTGGGATGACACCAGGTGGCCCTTACGATCAACGAACTTGAACTAAAGGGCTTTCGAAACTACGACAGATTCTTGATGCAGATAAACCCAGGCATCTCGGTCGTAGTGGGACCGAATGCAATCGGTAAGACCAATCTGCTAGAGGCAATCCAGCTTGTGACAGCGGGAGAGTCGTTCCGTCGCCCAAAATGGACCGAAATCGTCAAAATGAACGAACCGGCTGCTCTCGTGAATATGAAAGCATCTGGAGACGGACAGATTCTTGATGTCTCTCTCAAGATCAAGAACAACCGCCGCGAGTACACAATCAACGAGAAGCGAAAGAGACCCAAAGATCTCCTCGGTAGAATTCCGTGTGTTGTGTTCACTCCGGATGATTTATTTATGATCAAAGGACCAGCCGAGGAACGGCGGCGCACTATCGATGAGGCTGGAGACCAGCTTTCAGCGAGCTATGCTCGTTTGAGAACCACCTACACGAGGCTTCTAAAGCAGCGCAACGCAGCCTTACGTGCAGAGGTGGTGGGGGAGCAGATGGGCGCGCTCGACGAGCAGATTGTTGATGTGGGAGCGAAACTCACCGCGCACCGCGCCCGTCTCGCAAACAGGCTGGCCTCTAAAGCGGCTGCTCTGTATTCGAGTATGGCTGACGGTGAGGAGTTGTCTGTTGAGCTGCAACCATCTTGGACCAGGCTGGGTATGCCCAACACAGGGTGTTCTGAAGACGAGGCGCGTGCCGCTTTGACCAAAGCTCTTCCTAAGGCGGCCCGCGAGGAAAGAGCCAGGATGCTTACTACCGTCGGGCCACATCGCGACGATCTCATATTCAAGATTGGCGGAGTGGACGCCCGAACTTATGCGTCGCAGGGACAACAGCGCTCAGCCGCGCTTGCCTGGAAGCTGGCGGAGGTGGGAGTCATCGAGGATCTCCTCGGCAGCAAGCCGATCTTGCTTCTAGATGACGTCATGTCAGAGCTGGACAAGAACAGAAGATCAGCACTCACTAAAGTCTTGTCTTACACAACACAAACTATAATCACTACCGCGAATCTGCAGTATTTCGCTCCAGAGATGCTGTCGTCGACAACAGTGGTGGAGTTGGCACCATGAGGCGAAAAGGCGACACAACAAGTCTGGGTGCTGGCCTGAATAGATTAATGAAGAAGTTGGATCGGGATGGTCGGGGAACCACATCCAAGGTAATCGAGCTTTGGGACACCATCGTGGGGCCCGAGATAGCCCGGCACACCAACGTGGAGGGGATCCGTCTAGGCGAGCTTCAGGTGGCGGTCGATTCCCCCGTCTGGGCTAACGAGCTACAAGCCATGGCTGGGCAGCTGCGGGTAAGACTTCAGGAGCAATTGGGTGAGGGTTCGATAAAGGGCTTACGGTTCACTGTAAAACAAACGGTCTCGCGCATACATCGGGAAGAAGCCTTAGCTGAGGAGGCGGAGCGCCGCTATGGGGGAGACAGAGTGGAGCCCGAAGCCTTGTCACCAGATGAACTCGAGGCGGTGAAACGTAGCGTTAAGAGCATTGACAACGAACCACTTCGGGATGCAGCGTTCAGGGCTACGATTCGTGATCTCGAGTGGAAAAAGGGTCAAGAGCGTGCGAACAGGGCACAGAGGGCTTCTGGTGGTTCCTCAGGCACAAAGTAGGGCTTCATACCCCATACCTTGTGTTAAAATCGTTGGGTACACCACGACATGTTGTGGTAGTGCCAAAGAACTCACTTAGGTGTTCGAGTGCCCCAGAAGGAGCCATCTGTGTCCAATAGCTCGTATTCCGGAAAAGACATCCAGGTTCTCGAAGGACTCGAGGCGGTCCGCAAACGCCCCAGTATGTACATCGGGTCCACTGGCCCAAAGGGTCTTCACCACTTGGTTTATGAGGTGGTGGACAACTCCGTAGACGAGGCTCTCGCAGGTGTCTGCACAGCTATCGAGGTAACCGTTCACGCGGACAACTCTGTGACTGTCGTGGACAACGGTAGAGGGATTCCCGTAGACAAGAATGTGAAGCTCAAGAAATCCACCGTCGAGGTCGTCCTTACGGTTCTCCACGCTGGAGGCAAGTTCGGTGGAGATGGATACAAAGTCTCTGGAGGTCTACACGGCGTTGGCGTGTCGGTGGTAAACGCTCTATCTTCAAAGCTCATCGTCAACGTGAAGCGCGAAGGACAGATCTGGTCACAGGAGTACGAGCGGGGACGGCCCCTCGAACCCCTAACGCCCACCGGTAAGGCGAAGAACACCGGAACCACCGTGACCTTCTGGCCCGACGATCAGGTATTTGAGACCGTCCAGTTTGATTACGACACACTAGCGACCAGGTTTCGAGAGACCGCATTTTTGAACAAGAACCTCAAAATCACACTCACCGACGAGCGTGAGCTTGAGCCGCGCCGCGAGGTGTTCCAGTACGCGGGCGGCATCATCGACTTTGTGAAGTACATCAACGAGTCCAAAGAGACCCTGCACAACAAGGTGATCTACTTTGAAGCCGCCGGAACCGAAGGCAACGTCGAGATCGCAATGCAATGGAACTCGGGTTATTCGGATGCGGTTCTCGCGTTCGCCAACAACATCAATACGCACGAAGGCGGAACCCATCTCGAGGGTTTCAAGAATGCACTCACGCGAACGGTCAACGACTACGCTCGCAGGCAGGGCATTCTAAAAGAGAAGGATGATAACCTGTCCGGTGAGGATATCCGAGAGGGTCTCGTCGCGATCATTTCGGTCAAACTGCGCGACCCACAGTTCGAGGGTCAAACAAAGACCAAGCTGGGCAACACGGAGATGCGCGGATTTGTGCAGTCGGCCATGATGCAAGGCCTCGCGGAGTACCTCGAGGAGCATCCCAAACCAGCCCGCGCAATCGTTTCAAAGTCAGCCCAGGCGGCCAAGGCTCGCGCCGCGGCGCGTAAGGCCCGCGAGCTGACCCGCCGAAAAGGCCTTCTGGAATCTTCGACACTACCAGGCAAGCTCGCGGATTGCTCGATCAGGGAAGCGTCGCTCACTGAGATCTTTCTCGTAGAGGGTGACTCGGCCGGCGGCTCGGCCAAACAAGCGCGGGACCGCTCGTTCCAGGCGATCCTGCCGCTGAAGGGCAAGATCCTCAATGTTGAGAAGGCCGGCATTAACCGGGCGCTCAACTCCGAAGAGATCCAAGCCATGATCACTGCTCTGGGCACGAACATCGCAGAGGACTTCGACATTGAGCAGGCGCGCTACCACAAGGCGATCATCATGACCGACGCCGACGTCGACGGAGCCCACATCCGTTGCCTTATCCTCACCTTCTTCTACAGGTACATGAAGGAGATGATCGAACGGGGCTATGTCTACATCGC
>JAURYZ010000233.1 GCA_030653635.1 Coriobacteriia bacterium
CGCTGGCACTGCAGCCGGAATCACCGCCCTGCAGATGGACAACAAGGCCAAGGGCCTGTCCTACGAGATCCTCGAGACGGCGCTTCGTCAGGCCAACGCGGGTCGCGCCCACATCCTGGACAAGATGATGGAAGCCATCGACACGCCCCGTGCCGAGCTCAAGGAGTTTGCTCCGCGCATCCTGACCATCAAGATCCCGACGGATAAGATCCGCGACGTCATTGGTTCTGGCGGCAAGGTCATCCGTGGTATCCAGGAAGAGACCGGTGCGCACATCGACGTCCAGGAAGACGGCACGATTTTCATCGCGTCGCGCGACCAGGGTGGAGAAGAGGCCATGCGCCGCATCTCGCTTATCGTCAAGGAGCCTGAGATCGGTGAGAAGTACAAGGGTCGAGTCGTCTCGATCCAGAGCTTCGGTGCGTTCATCGAGCTTATCCCCGGCAAGGACGGCCTGCTTCACATCTCGCGCGTGGCCAAGGGTCGCGTCGAGAAGGTTGAGGACGTCTTGAACGTGGGCGACGAGGTCGAAGTTGAGATTATCGACGTGGATGACCGCGGTAAGGTCTCGCTTGATCGCATCGACAAGCCGGAGGCTCCCCCCAGCAAGGGCGGCGACCGCCCCGGTGGCGACCGTCCGAGCGGCGATCGTCCTCCGCGCCGTGACGACCGTAGCGGTGGTGGCGCAAGCCGCGAGCCGCGTCGTCGCCACTAGGCAAGATACGCATAACTGTAGCGCCGAAAGGGCGGGCCTTCATGGCTCGCCCTTTCTTCATGCTTCAATCTGTTTGAGGTCGGCATCGAGAACCGCTCTAAGTAGTACAATCTCATCTCCGGTTGCGCCTTGTGACCTTACGTGGTGCGCCATCCGCGAACGAAGGAGCCGTATGTTCTATCGCGAGACACGTCTCGACAACGGTGTCACTGTGCTCACCGAGTCGATTGATACGGTGCGGTCCGTGGCTCTCGGCGTCTGGTTCGCGGTCGGTAGCAGGGATGAGACTGAAGCTGAGGCCGGAATGTCGCACTTCATGGAACACATGATGTTCAAAGGCACGCCGCAGCACACCGCCGCGCAAATTTCTGAGGCCTTCGATTCCCTGGGTGCCGAGCTCAACGCATTCACCTCCAAGGAGTACACCTGCTACTACGCACGCTTCGTGGACGAGCACCTTGAGAAGGCGGTTTCGCTGCTCTCTGAGATGGTTGTGGGTTCGCTTCTGGCCGATGACGCGTGCGACAGTGAGCGCGAGGTCGTCATCGAGGAGATTGCTCGTATGGAGGACACCCCCGACGATCGTATCCATGAGATGTTCGGGCATGCGCTGTGGCCGGATCATCCGATTGGTTTACCCATCCTAGGTAGCCGTGAGAGCGTCGGCGGTTTTGACAACGCGAAGTCCATTGCATTCCGGGAGAGGCATTACTTGACGGGCAACTGCGTGGTTGCGGCCGCCGGGAACCTCGATCACGACCAGGTCGTGCAAATGGTCGAGAAGTACCTCTCGCTACCCGAGGGCCCACGCTCCACTCGCCCCGCGGCTGTTGCTGCAGGCGCTTCGCGTCTCGCGGTCCTCACCAAAGAGACCGAGCAGACCCATATTTGCTACGGCATGGCCTCACTGAGCGCACACCACGAAGACCGCTTCGCGCTGTCTGTCATAGACACCGTTTTGGGTGGTGGGATGTCGAGTCGGCTGTTCCAAGAGATACGCGAGAAGAAGGGTCTTGCCTACGCGGTCTATAGCTTCCAGGCCTTGTATCAGGACACTGGTCAGTTCGCGGTATATGCCGGCACGAGGCCCTCGAACACCGAGCAAGTCATCGAGCTCATTCAGGCCGAGGTTGAGCGCATGAGGCTTCAGGGCATGACTGCCGAGGAACTCACGTTGGCCAAGGATGCTATCAAGGGACACATGGTGCTTGGTCTTGAGAGCACCAGAAACCGAATGACCCGCCTTGGCAAGAACCGTGTTACCGAGGGGGAGCTTCTGAGCGTCGACGAGAGCGTTGCTCGAATCGACTCGTTGACTTTGGACGACATAGGCCGGGTCGCGGCAGACGTGCTTGCCGGCGAGAAGGTACTCGCAATGATCGGTCCACATGAGTCGAAGGACGTCCAGCACCTGTTGAGCTAGGGGAGTGGGATGATGATCGATGTTTTGGTCACCGGCGCCGCCGGAAATATGGGTCGAGAAGTTGTCAAAGCAATCACGGCGGCTGAGGGTATGCGGGTCGCGGCTGCGGTGGATCCGGGCGCTGCGGGCAAGATGATCGATGATGGCGCCTTGGGCGAGATCGAGTGCGTTGCCGATCTAGCTTCAGCCATCCTGAGCTCCAAGTCCAAAGTCATGGTCGATTTCACTCATCCGAGTGCGGTCGAGTCGAATCTGCGAATAGCGCTTGGCGCCGGTATTGATTGCGTCGTGGGTACCACGGGTCTTTCGGAGGCGCAGCTCAGAGCGTTGGCCGATGATGCACCCAGAGGTACTTGCCTATTCGTGGCTCCGAACTTCGCCATCGGCGCCGTGCTCATGATGCGCTTTGCCGTTGAGGCGGCTAGGTACATGCCGCATGTTGAGATCATCGAGTTGCACCACGATCGCAAAGCCGACGCACCATCGGGAACAGCATTGCGCACCGCCGGTCTTATTGCCAAGGCGCGCCACGCAGTTCCGCCTGCGCCAGGGAGGGAGACCGAGCTGGTTCAGGGCGCTCGCGGTGCGCTTGTCGAGGATGTGACGATTCACTCCGTGCGTTTGCCGGGCATGGTGGCACATCAGGAGGTTCTCTTTGGCGGTCAGGGTCAGAATTTGTCGATAAGGCACGATTCGATAGATCGCACGAGCTTCATGCCCGGTGTTGTGCTCGCCGTTGGAGAAGTGGGCCGGTTGTCTGGACTCGTGCTCGGGCTCGAAGCGCTGATGGGGGAGTAGGGTGTCATTCAAGGCCACTGCTCCTGTGATCGTCATGAAGTTTGGCGGCACCTCGGTCGCAGATGCGGCCGGACGCGCTGCGATTGCCCAGCGCGTGAGCGCGACACTTGAATCCGGGAAGTGGCCCGTCGTCGTGGTCAGCGCAATGGGCCGCACGGGCGCACCCTATGCCACAGATACCCTCATGGGGCTTGTCGATGGACTGCCCGGTGAGCTTGCCGAGCATGACTGGCTCATGGCGACCGGGGAGATCATCTCGGCGATCATGTGCGCGCACGAGCTGCGTTCAGTCGGTATCGATGCCCGAGCGTTCACCGGCGCCGATGCTGGCATAATCACGGATGGCAATCATGGTTCCTCGGCGATTGTGGAGATCCACACCGAGCGATTGGTCGATGCGATATCGCGAGGTCAGGTGCCTGTAGTGGCAGGTTTCCAAGGTGTCTCGGTGGACGGACGGATGACCACGCGGGGTCGCGGCGGCTCGGAGACGACCGCAAGCGCGCTTGGAGGTGCACTTACGGCTG
>JAURYZ010000235.1 GCA_030653635.1 Coriobacteriia bacterium
CTGGCGGATGAACCCCTCCACCTGACCGCACATCCACAGGGCATGGTTGAGCGCCTCAAACTTGCCCGCAGCATAGATATTCGCGCCCACCTTGGCGTCAACGTTGGGATAGGGGTGAGCCGAGTAGCCCAGCTCGTCTAGCTTCTTGCAGTACAAGCGCATCATGGTCCGGGCCCGTTCCGGGGCCAACTCGTCGGCCAAGCCAAATCCATCGCTCACGATCGTCATCTCCCCAGTGGTGCGTGACCCATTCAGAGCGGACTTGCTTTGCCGAGCATACTCCCCCTGGCGGGCCGGGACCAAGACGGGCCGATAGGCCGAGATCACACGATCGTCTGTCAGGTGACCGGGAACGTGTGTGCCCGGCAGGCCGATACCAAGTACAAGAGCGGACAATGATCCGAGAGGGTCCAGTGACATCCCACACGGGATACGAAGCAAGATCAACCATCGCTGGCGTCGTCCAGCCACACGAGACGCACCATAAACGGACTAAGAGCACCGGCCGACTCGTCGGATTGTTGGTAATCGGACCGGGACTCATCGCTCTCTTCATCCTGCTGTCCTACGCTCTTGCCCCGAACCAGTTCGTGGCCGAGGTGGAGGCAGCGACTACCGCTATCGTCCTAGTCAGCTTTCCTCTTGCGGGGGTTCTCGCACGGAAGAATCGACTTGCTGCAGCAGCATGGATGCTCATCAGCGTCACGTCACTGGCCGTGCTCATCATGCAGCTCGCCGCGCATCTCGGCCTCAATCCTCTGTATCACCCGACGGACGGTTCGGCGCTGGCCTACCTAGTGATTCCGGTATTCCTCGCTGGGGTCCTGCTCAGCAGAAAGGCCGCAATCGCCGTCGCGGGCGCGCTCGTCACTTTCATGCTCGCCGTGCCACTTGCCATCCCGGAGGTTCGTTACTCGGAGCTCATCGCAGGTCCTGTCCTTCTTCTCGGCATCATGACCACGCTCATCGTGGCCTTCTCCGCACACAATGAGCGTCTCGAACGTCAGCACATCACCGCGCTGAACGATGAGATCGCAACGCGACGAGCGGTCGAGAGCGAACTAGCCCACCACAGCGATGAACTCGAGAGCCTCGTGAGGGAACGGACTGCCGATCTCAATCACACGATGTCGCAACTCGTGGAGGCAAATACGGCCAAGAGTCGGTTCTTGGCGAACATGAGTCACGAGCTGCGCACTCCGCTGAACTCGATTATTGGCTTCACCGGCCTGGTCCACGACGGTCTGGCCGGCGAGATCCCTGACGAGGCCAGGGTCCAACTCTCGATGGCGAACACCTCGGGCAAGCATCTGTTGGGTATCGTGAACGACCTGCTCAGCCTTTCGAGAATCGAAACCGGAGCAGCGACGCTGGAGCTGCGGGTACTGGATATCTCCGCCGTGCTGAGCGCGGTGTGCGACATGATCAGGCCGTTGGCTCTCGACAAGGGCCTGGAGCTCACATGTGTTTCGGGAACACCACTCGCGATCGTTACCGATGCGCAAAAGCTGCATCAGATTGTCCTGAACTTGATCTCCAACGCGGTGAAGTTCACCGAATCGGGTGAGGTCTCCATCGTGCACGAGGTGCAGGACGGCCAGGTCATCGTGCGTGTGCGAGACACCGGGCCCGGAATACCCTCCTCTGAACAGGACTCCGTCTTCTCGGCCTTCCACCAGCTTCCGACTCTGGCAATCGCCAAGTCGCCCGGCACGGGACTGGGTTTGAGCATCTCACGCGAGTTGGCACATCTACTCGGCGGGGAGTTGACGCTAGAAAGCGAGTTCGGGCACGGCTCCGAGTTCATCCTGCAACTGCCATTGGCTGGCCCGAGCGCTTCGTGATCGGTCTCGAGGATTAAGACCCCCGATTCATTCCGCTTTCACTAGCTGCGCCGTGTCGCAGCATCCGAATCACTCGTGGGCAGACGAAGAAGATAGATCGTAACGACTCCAGCGGTGACCACGACAAAGACGTCCACCACGACAAACGGCACCCACAGCAGTGTCGAGGCGGCTACGCTCGCCCACAAGGTAAGTAGAGCGACCGTCTTGGTGCGCTTTCGCAACCCCCGGCCATCCAGATAGTCCTTTATGTGGACTCCGAATGCGGGGTGTTCCACGAGCCAGCGATGAAGCGAAGCCGAACTGCGCGCAAAGCAGGCCGCCGCAAGGAGAATGAATGGCGCTGTGGGCAGGATTGGCAGGAACATGCCCAGTATGCCGAGCCCCAGCGAAAGCCATCCGCAGGCCAACAACGCATGCCGTTTGATCTCGCGAGGACTCATCGGTCGAGTATAGCCGCCGATGCAGTGACGCTCACCAAGTGCTCGCAAGAGTCGCCGCAGCCGCTGCTCCACACCGAAAACAAAATGGCTCCACCAAGGATATCCAGCGAAGCCACGATCGATTCAAATGGTGCGGGTGAGAGGATTTGAACCTCCACGGGGTTGCCCCCACATGGACCTGAACCATGCGCGTCTGCCATTCCGCCACACCCGCGTGTGCGCGAATAGAGATACTAGCACTGCTGGTCGGATAGCGTAAAGCAAGGCCCCAGGAAGGAGCGCGAGGAAGCATCCGGCGACTCCCTAGATGATGTCGGCGCGCCGCCACAGGCCCGCGGCAAGTCCAAGCGCCGGCAGATACCAAGCGAAACCGCCCGTGAAGTGCTTGGCGACATCCTTGCGCAGGAATGTGTAGAGCGTGTCCCCGGGAGCAAACGTCTCCACAATGATCCACACGACCATCACCGCAACAAAAAGCAGCACCGCCATTTGGAAAAGACCGGACACACTCAGGCCCTCACGGATCCTGCTCACGAATGACACCGCCATCGGGGCGGATACGATCACGAGCGCAGTCATGAACAGCGGCGTGA
>JAURYZ010000236.1 GCA_030653635.1 Coriobacteriia bacterium
ACAGACACAATCGGAGCTGTTACGAGCACAGATGCGCCCGCTCCGAGATCGTCGTTGGGGACTGAGTTTCTCGAAGCGTACGTCTCATCGGATGAGGCATCAAAGACACTCACATCGCGAGTAGGGGAGGCT
Source organism: Coriobacteriia bacterium (assembly GCA_030653635.1). Lineage (GTDB taxonomy): Bacteria > Actinomycetota > Coriobacteriia > Anaerosomatales > JAHIQC01 > JAHIQC01. The sequence goes on from JAURYZ010000236.1 coordinate 133, forward strand.
GGCAAACCGGCACTCAACGCCTCGTTCAAGGCTTCAGGTGGGGTAGTCAATATCATTCCGGGGCAAGATGGAGTCGGCCCTGACATCGTGTCTTTGACAAATGAAATGACCGTGGTCCTCAAAAGCGGCGGCGATAGGTCCCTGCAGCTTCGCACCCTGCGCGTCGAACCCGAGATCACCACCGACGAAGCCAGAGGCATGGGCATCAAGGAGCGAATCTCCTCGTACACGACCACATACGATGCGGGCAATAAGCCGCGCGTAAACAACATCCACACGCTCGCAGACGCTATCGACCACACACTTATTGCGCCGGGTGCCACGTTCTCGTTCAACGGGAGCGTCGGCCCGCGAACCGCGGCCAAGGGATATCAGGAAGCGCCAGCAATCGTGAACGGCAAACTGGTCCCTCAGCTCGGTGGCGGAATCTGTCAGGTCGGCACAACGGTCTTTAATGCTGTATTCGAGTCAGGTTTTCCTGTGGTGGAGCGTAAGAATCACTCTTTCTACATCTCTCACTACCCAAAGGGCCGTGATGCGACGGTGTCTTGGGGCGGCCCTGACTTCAAGTTCAAGAACGACTCGACGTCGTGGGTTCTGCTAGTCACGGGCCACACCAAGTCTTCTCTCACGATCAGCCTCTACGGCACCGACCCAGGCTACGAAGTGAGCTCGAGCACCGGTTCCTGGACAGACATCAAGCCACATCCGGTCAAGGAGACGCCTGATCCCACACTCGCAGTGGGCAAGCGTATCATCGAGGACTCTGGGGTCGACGGCAAAACGATCATCGTGACCCGTACTGTCAAGAAGGGCGGAATCGTCGTTCGCGAAGACAAGTTCAAGTCGGTCTACAAGACCAAGGAGGAGGTAGTCCTTGTGGGTACCCTACCAGTGCCGGGAACGACGCCCACGACGACGCCGTAGAGCCAGAACTGAAAAGGGGTGAGGGGATGTACCAGCCGCAGTACGAGGCCATGCCGAGGAACGAACTTGAGGGCCTGCAACTGGAGCGTTTGCGCACGGTCCTGAGGCGCGTGTACGACAATGTAGACTTCTATCGCCGGTCTTTCGATGCCGCTGGTGTCAGGCCCCACGCCGACTCACTCGCCGAGTTCGCCAGCTATCCGTTCACGCTGAAGGACGACCTGCGTGATGCATATCCTTTTAACCTCTTCGCAGCCCCGCTTCGCGATATCGTTCGAGTGCATTCGTCGTCAGGGACCACTGGGCAGATCACCGTTGTCGGCTACACACGAAACGACATAGACAACTGGGCCGACCTGATGGCACGCACGATTGCAGCGGCGGGGGGCACACCTGATGACATCGTGCAGGTTACCTATGGCTACGGACTATTCACTGGCGGCCTAGGCGTGCACTACGGCTCTGAACGACTGGGATGCGTGACCATCCCCATTTCCGGTGGCAACACCAAACGTCAAGTCCAGGTGCTCAAGGACTTCGGAACGACGATTCTAGCTTGCACACCCTCCTACGCGCTGCTTATTGGAGAGACCGCCAAGGAGATGGGAGTGGATCTGTCCACGACCTCGCTGCGCGCAGGCATCTTTGGGGCAGAGCCGTGGAGCGAGAATATGCGTCTGCAGATTCAGGAACTCCTCGGCATCAAGGCTATCGATATCTACGGCCTGTCTGAGGTTCTTGGGCCTGGTGTAGCTGCCGAGTGCAGTGAACAGAACGGTCTCCACGTCAACGAGGATCACTTCCTGATTGAGATCGTGGATGAGCAGACCTTGCAGCCGGTTCACGATGGAGTGTACGGCGAGGTAGTCTTCACCACTCTGACCAAAGAGGGCATTCCGGTGATCCGCTACCGCACACGTGACATCTCCAGGATCATCCCAGGCGATTGCCCTTGCGGCAGAACATCGAAGCGGATGGAACGTGTGACCGGTCGATCCGATGACATGATTATCGTGCGCGGCGTGAACGTGTTCCCGACCCAGATCGAACAAGTGCTCACAGGGATACCCGGTGTGGCTCCGCATTACCAGGTCATCTTGGGCAAGAAGGGCGCCATGGATACCGTGGAGGTGCACGTCGAGGTCGCTCCCGACATGAACTTTGATGAGATACGCGGCCTAGAGACGTTGCAGCATCGGGTCCGCGCGGAGATTCAATCCGCGCTAGCGGTCTCGATAGCAGTGAAACTGGTCGAGCCCAAGTCGATAGAGCGATCCGAGGGCAAAGCCAAGCGCGTAGTGGACCTTCGTGGCAAGCAGCAAGGAGCGTGACAGCATGATCGAACAGGTATCCGTGTTCCTTGAGAACAAGCCGGGACATCTGGCCGAGCTCACTCGGGCACTGGCGAACGCCGGCATCAATCTTCGGGCGCTCATGCTCGCCGACACTTCGCAATTCGGAGTAGCGAGGATCATTTGTGACCATCCGCATGCCGCCAAGGCGGTGCTCGATTCTGCGGGATTCGGCGTCTCGATCACTCAGGTTCTTGCGGTCGAGATACCCGACACTCCTGGAGGTATCGCGGACGTTCTTGACGTTTTGGGCCGGGCGGGCGTCAACGTGGAGTACGCGTACGCGTTCGTGGAGCCAGGCCAAAATGCAGCTGTCGATATCTTCAAGGTGGATGATCCGGCGGCCACCGAGGCGCTAACTGTGGCCGGGATCAACGTAATCGCACCCGATCGGCTCTACGCGGTCGACACAGTAGCCTGAAGCTGGTCCAGCTGAGCCACAAGCCCGCGCCGCAGTTCAACAAGTTCGTCAGCGTCTTCGGGCGTGCCGAGGATGTTGACGCTGATCGACTCTTCGCGCGCGCCTACAACGTTGCAGATGCCACGGTGGAGTCGCTCCCCGACGATTAGCGCGCCGTCGCGAGGCGTATGGGGGAGAACCACCATGAAGCGTCCGTCGTCGAGTCGTCCGGCCTCGTCAACAAGGCGGATGTCGTTGCGTATGTGCGTTGCAACTCCACGAATGATTGAACGCTGTTTGCTTGACCTCAGGTCGGTCAAAAGGACGTCCGCAAGCTCAAGTACAACCACGGAGTATGGGGTCTGGTATCGGCCGTGCTGCCCCAGCGCACTCTCAAAAGCACGCATGATGAAGCGTTGGTTGAACACCTGACTCCACTCATCGAGACTGCTTGAATCCTCGAGCTTCGCGAAAATATAGCGGATTCTGGAGCACAATTCTCCGCCCACAATGCCGACAAGGCCATACGACAGCACACGCACAAGGACGATCGAAGTGACTTCCCACGTGAGACCGCCCATCGCTGCCACGAGTGGCACGCGCGCAAGCAGGTATAGGATCGAGGCGCCCAGCGCCGCGATGAATCCACCGTTCCTGCCCCAATGAACTGCCGCGAACAACACGAACAGAAGCAGTACCTCCGCAACAACCTCCTCGATGACGAGGGCCCCACGCGCAGACAGTGCAAGGGCGCTGAGAACGGCTATCGCGCCGAGTCCTGACACGAGCGCCTCGAACCGTGAGTACTTCATCGATACCTCCTGTTGAATGCTATTCGTGGAAGTCGCAAACGACGCGGTCTAGACCGACGTCGTATCTCAGCTCGGTGGTATTGTCGCCTGGGCAGATTTTCGCGACATCGAAATTGGTGATGTACTCGGAGACGTCATCGATCGTCGCGGGCTTCGCATCATAGTCGTTCTCATACACCGATATCGAGGTGTCGAAGTGCCGTCGATTCAGCTCGCAGGTAAGCCGACGTGTCCTACCTGTGGTGTACCCATACGTTGCATACGCAATGGTCACGAGCACTGCGATGATGGATGCCACCACCATCAGCTCCACAAGCGAGAAACCGTCCGTCTTTTTGATGCGAGACTCCACTGAGCTCCTAGCGCTGCGCACGGGTCTATGGTTCACTGACCACGCTTATCTTACACATATGTCGGGCAACCCCGAAACGGCCATTAATACATGTTTATGTCACGATCATCGATGACTCGCATTAATTTGGCCCTCATCGCACTTAGCATGCTCCTTGCTAGCGTTGGGGCGGCGTTCGGGGCGACTGAGCGAATCGGCGACTACGAGCTTGACGCTGCGCCAGATCAGATCGCATCCCAACTACCTTTTGTTTCGATGCCAGCAGGCGTGCTATCCAC
>JAURYZ010000242.1 GCA_030653635.1 Coriobacteriia bacterium
GGAGAAGGGCGTATTCGAACTCGTCGAGGCTTTGACGACGTTGGCGGGCTCGGGCCTCACGTTCAAGCTCACGGTGATCGGCGTCGGACCCGCGCGCAAAGAGATGCAGCGACGTTTTGAGCGAGCTGGTCTCGCCGGCTCAGTGACCTTCCTGGGTGCGGTCCCGCACGAAAAGACGCTCGAGATCATGCGCCGAAACGATCTCGTTGTGATGCCGAGCCACCGAGAGGGTTGCGGGCTGGTACCCATCGAGGCCGCAGCGCTCGGAGTTGCGGTTGTGGCGACGCGCACCGGAGCTGCGCCCGAGGTGATCGGTTGCCCCGAGGCTCTCGTGGCGCCCAAGGACGCTCCTGGATTGGCGCGCGCCATCGAGACCATGCTTGTGGACCCCAACCTCAGGCGCACATGCGTCGATCTGGGCCGCAAGAACGTGCAGTCCCGATTCACGTGGGATCGAATCGCCGAGGAGAACATCGCCGTGTATGAGCGTGTGCTCGCTGTGAGCGCAGGGGCGGCTTTGTGAGCGCGATGACAGCAGGTTCTCGCCGCAGGTTGTTCCTGATCGGGCAGCTCGTTGTCGGCGCCGTCGTGGGGTACTACATCGTTCGGACCGTGCTCGATCTCGTACGCAACGATGCGTTTTCGAGCCTGCACTTCGACCCGTGGCTCATCATCGCGAGCCTTGTGTTGCTCGCGCTGTACAACCTCATGTTCGTGCACACTTCGCAGCTCGTGCTGCGCGGTTCGGGCGAGCCTGTGGGGTTCGCAGACGCGTTTGCGCTGAACTATGTGAGCGCACTGGGCAAGTACGTGCCCGGTGGCGTGTGGCACGTCGTGGGTCGCTTCGCGCTGGCTGAATCCATCGGGGTGCGCAGACGCAGCGTGGTGGTAATGACGGTGTTCGAGAACGCGCTTGGCGTGGTTTCGGGCATCCTTGTGGCGGTGCTTGGTTTGGGGCTCGCTGTCTCAGATGCTCTGGGACTTCCGGTCTGGCTCGCCCCAACGGTCGCGGCAGCTTCGCTTGCGGCATTGCATCCCGCGATCTTCGGCAGGTTGATGCGTTATGGACTTAAGCTTGCCGGCGCCGAAGGACAGATGCCCCAGTTGTCGTTCTGGCGCACCCTCGCGTTCGTGGCCTATCGTTCGGTCGGCTGGTTAGTGGCCGGGTGGGCGTTCATGCTCTACACTCGTGCCGTCTCGGTCGACCCGGCGGGCTCCATCGGATTGTATGCGGGGGCGTTCGCTGCGGCGTCCGTGTTCGGGCTGCTCGTGCTGTTCGTTCCCGGGGGGATCGGCGTGAGAGAGGCAGCTCTCATAGCGCTTCTCACGCCGGCGCTTGGCGCTGGCGTCGCCGGAACCGTTGGACTTACCTCGCGCGTGTGGGCCACCGCGGTCGAGCTGGCCTTGTCCGCGATCGCGATCGCACTATCCGCGCGCATGGCGCGGCAGCGGAGGACTGACGCGTGACTCAGGCTGGGTTGATCTTGCAAAGGGAGTGGCTGCTCGTTCTCCCCGTGCTGGCTTTACTGCTCGTTCCGGGTCTGGGCGGTGCCGTGGTGTTCGCACGTCGCCTGAGGCTCACCTGGGGCTACGTGGCGCTTTTAGCCTTCGCTTTTGGCGTGGCCTGGATCGCGATGCTGTCGATTGCCGCGTACTTCGCCGGGTGGTCGTTGTCGGTGGTGCTGTACGGCTACCTCGCGGCGGTACCTGTCTCGGCTGCGCTGCTCTATGAGGCGTGGCGCCGTGCGAGAAGCGAGCGCGCCTCGCGTGTGCGAGGCGAGGCTGGCGAGCGACGCATCGGTCCCGCGTGGCAGGGCTTCGTGCTCGCAGTCGCGGCGGCTGTGACTGCGGCGATCCAGCAGCCATGGTGGTTCGGTACACCGGACGGACTGTTCCACCTCGCAGCGGCAAGATCGCTTCTCGCCACCGGACGGTCGCTTGTCACCGATCCGTTCTTCGGCACGAATTCCAACATACCGGACTCCACGTCCGGTATGTGGAACACGGTCCAGGCGGTCGTGGCCAAGGCGCTCTCGGTCGACCCGGCATCAGCGTACCTCGGCCTTACAGCCGTCGCCGCCTTCGTGGTCGTTCTGGCGTTTTGGGTCCTTGCACAAGAAGTGAGCCGCTCGCGCTGGGCTGCGACCTGGGCCAGCCTAGCCTATTTCACTCTTGCCTGGTACACCGATTTCCGCAACTTCGCATATCCCAACAAGGTCTCGATCGGATTGGCGTTTCTGAGCATTGCACTCTTCGTGCGTATGGCCACGAAGCCCGATAAGCTGCTCACAGTAGTTGCTGGTATTGCGGGCTTCGCGACGCTGGCGGTACACTTGGCCTCCGGCGAACTCGTTTTGATCTGCGGAGGCGCGATCGCCATCGTGCTGGGATCGATGGGTGTCTTGCGCCGCGACCCCGAGCAGCGCGCCCAGGCTCGCTCCGGGGCGCTCGCGGTGGCCTCGGCGCTCGGTCTCGCGGTCCTGCTGGAGCTACCGACGCTCTATCCGCGTGTCGCGGCCCTTCAGGGCAGCACGGTCATCGGGTCGGACTCGTTCCTGTACGCGGGAGAGGACCTCGTGCGCTTCGGCGGCATGATGTTCGTGCTTCCGGGTGGCTTTGGCTTCGGGGGCGCTTGGCTCTTCTGGTTGACGCTGGCCATTGGAATCGTGGCCATCTTAGTGGCGCTCAAATCAGATTCGCCGAGGACCGCCGCGGTGTTGCCGCTGATAGGGCTCGTGCACGTCATCACGCTGTTCCCGCCGGTGAGCACGCTGGCTCTCTCGTTTTCGAGCTACATGGTGGCGCGCATGGTCGAGCTGTTGCGCTGCTCACCGTATATTGCGCTCGCATGGGCCTGGGGATGGGTCCCTGTGCCCACCCGAGCCCTCTCCAGAATCCTGGGCACGACGCTTCTCGTGGCGGCGCTGCTCACGCAGTGGGGATATGTCGTTTCGACTTACATTCAGGGTGAAGGCATCCAAAGGCGCGGCTACATCTTTTCGGTCGCCGATGCACAACGCCGCGACATACGAGCGGCATGGGGTTTCGACGCGCTGTTCCAGATGCGGGAGATATTCGGCGACGAGTACCCGACAGTGGTGGCCGAGCCTCTCACCGGCTATCACCTCATGGGGCTTGAGACCGTGGCTGTGGTCGCGTCGCTGCCGACGCACACGCCGGTCTTCATGTCGCGCGAAGAGGTCGCAGATCGCAGCATGGACATGACGTGGTTCTTCAACGAGCACGCGACGAACGCCGATCGCGCGGAGCTGCTCGAGAAGTACGAGGGGGAGTACGTGTTCGTGTGGAAGCA
>JAURYZ010000245.1 GCA_030653635.1 Coriobacteriia bacterium
TGCTGCCTTGGGGGACTTGATCGTGTCATACGCCATCATCCCGAACAGAGCGGGGACAGCGACGAGAAGAACAACTGCCCCTACGATTCCTACGATGATGAGGACCGCGGTAAGGATGATTGACATCGTCCTCAACCTCCAAAGACTCGTTGGGGGCCACGCCCCCTTCCAATACTTCCAAAGTGATTGTGCCCCGTGCGGGAGCTTGGGAGGTTCGTGCGTGGTTGCGGTCCTGTTAGGGTTGTGTGAGTGCGTCAACGGCCGCCACATAAGGCAGCTCGAAGGCGAACGTCGTCCCGACCCCAGGCATCGACTCCACCGTGATCTCGGCTCCGTGAGCCTCGATGATCTCCTTGGCGATCGCAAGTCCCAGGCCGGTGCCCGAGCCCGATGCGCGCGCGTCATCTGCGCGGTAGAAGCGCTCGAACACCCGCGAGAGCTCCTCGGCGCCTATACCTTCGCCCTCATCGGCGACCTCGAATCGCACACTCGCTCCACGTCGCGCCGCGCGCAGATGGATAGTAGTCCCCGCCGAGGAGTGCTTGAGCGCGTTGTCGGTGAAACTCAAGAGTACCTGGACGATACGGTCGTGATCCGCGATGGCCTGTGTTTCTGGATCGAGCACTTCGACAGACAGGGTGACGCCTGATTGTTCGGCCAGCGTCTGCATGACACCGGTCACGTCCTCGAGCATCTCTAGTACATACTCGGGGTTCTGTTTGAGTCGCAGGCTTCCGGCCTCAAGGCGGGCCAGTGTCAGCAGGTCAGCCACGAGACGTCCGAGCCGGTCGACCTCGCCTTGCATCGTTTGGATGAAGTCGTCGCGAACCTCGGGATTCTCTTTCGCGCCATCGTCGAGTAGCTCGAGCATGCCTTTGAGCGCTGCTATGGGGGTGCGCATCTCATGGCTGGCATCAGCCACGAAGCGTCGCTGGGCGTCCTCGAGTCGGTGGCGTTCGGTCACATCGCTTATGAGCAGCACCGCGCCTTCGACGCCATCGCGTTCGTCGAACAGCGGCGTGCAGTGCAGCATCACCATGAACCGGCCCAGTTGCGCACGGCTGCTCGCGTTGCGTGACGCGAGCGCCCCTCGCACGATGTCCAAGACGTCCTCGCTGTCAGTGAGGCTTGTCAGCCGTTCGCCGACCAGGTCTCGGCCTTCAAGTCCCAGGAGCCTGAGCGCCTCGGGGTTGGCGACGCGCACCTTCTCCTCGGCATCTATAGCTAAGACGCCCTCGGCCATCGAGTCGACTACGGCAGCAATCTGGCGCTCGTTCTCCTGGATTGCGCTGAAGGCCTTGCCCAGCCGCTCGGCCATGCTGTTGTACGACTCGGCGAGCCCTTGGATCTCGTCGGGGACGAGACTCGTGGAGAGTCTCTGCTCGAAATTCCCAGCGTCGATGGAGGCGGCGGCATCTGACATCGCGCGAATGCGCCTTGCGATGATCTCCGAGAACGCGAAGCCGATGAGCCCCGCGATAATCAGTGAGGTCCAAAACGTCGTCCAGAGTCGATCGCGCACTGATTTGAGAATCGCGGCGGGCTGATCTGCGGAACTTGCCGTGACCACCGCGCCGTGATTCGCGCCATCTCTCCCCACAAGAGGCTTGCCGGCGACGATCCAGCCGCTCGGGCGTAGATCTGATAGTGCGTAGGAGCCGCGTTGGCCCAAAGCGCCGAGGCGCGCCGACTCGAGCACTCCCTCGAGCGGAGCTGCATCAAACGCGGACTCGAGAAGCTCGCCTCGGTCGTTGTAGACCCAGATGCCGCCGCCGTAGACGTCGCGGTACTCGGCTATCACCCCTCGGATCTGCTGGGAGCCGCTCGGGCCCAGCGGGAACTCGGGACCGAGCCGCTGAGCGAAGGCCGAGGCGTTGCGCAGCTCGCTCGTCTCGGTCATTCGTGTGAGTGTTGACTTGAGCCCCGCCGAGAGCGACCCGGACAAGATCAGGATGGCCACCATGATGACGATGACGAACAACTCGGTCTGCCACAGCCGAATCGAGCCTCTGCGCCTCGCGGGCATCGGCCTACGACTCCCTCAGACGATAGCCATACCCGCGAACAGTGAGCAGATAGGTCGGGTTCTTGTGGTCCTCTTCTATCTTCTCGCGGATGTTGTGTATGTGGACGTCGATCGCGCGCTCGTCGCCCACCGGCGACTCGTCCCAAAGCGCCTCGAGGATCTCCTGGCGTGAGAACGCCTGTCCGGGATGACGCGCGAGATGCAGAAGGATGCCGTATTCCGAGGTCGTGAGGTGCACCGGCTGGTCCGAGAGCTTAACTTGTCTCGATAGCGTATCGATGCTCAGATCGGCTACCTCGATGCACGCCTTGTCCGCAGGGGTCGACTCCACACGACGAAGGATCGCCTTGACCCGGCTCACAAGCTCGCGCGGTGAAAACGGCTTGGTCACGTAATCATCGGCACCGAACTCCAGACCGAGAATGCGGTCAACCTCGTCGCCGCGCGCGGAGAGCATGATGATTGGGACATCCGACGTCACGCGAAGGTCGCGCGCTATATCGAGTCCGGACTTGCCCGGCAGCATCACGTCGAGGATGACCAGATCGGGCTTCACCTGCCCGAACATGAACTCCGCCCCCGGGCCGTCCTGAGCCAGATGCACTTCGTAGTCAGCCTCACTCAAGGCGTAGTCGACGATCTTGAGGATCGAACTCTCATCATCCACGACCAGGATCTTCTTCACGGGCGCTTGCTCCTTGCTGCCTCTGGGCAGGTGTACTGTGAAGCATAGTTCACTCAGTCCGAATCTCCGCTAACGAAAACCTAACATGACAGCAATATGCCCTGAATGGGCATGCATGTAGTGGCTGATACTGTCAGGGCGATTGATTCTCGCTCCTATTTCGAGGCGGTGTGATTGTCATAGACACGAAATCGTTCGGCAGCGCAACGAGGCGCGAGCGCAACGGTGGCCTCGAACCTCGAGCGGCCTTCACGGTCTTTCTGGTCGTGATGTTCATGGCAATCATGCTCGTCGGGGTTTCCTCGGCATACGCAGGCCGTTCCTCCACCGGAAAGCTCGCCTTCTACCCATGCGTAAACTGTCATCCGGTCACGATCGGTGTCGATGGCAAGCCCACCAAGCCGCTCCCCGTCGACCTGAAGAAACACGAGATCGTCCTTGAAGTGCACGACACGCTGGGCACCGACGACAAAGCGTGCCTCGCGTGTCACGACGACCCGTCGCGCAATCCCGGCATGCTCATTTTGCCTGATGGCAGCCTAGAGCCGATCACCGGAAACGTATCGAAGGTATGTCAGCGCTGCCACTTCGAGAAGTATCGCGAGTGGGAGGCCGGCATCCATGGCAAGCACGAGTCCAAATGCACCTCGGCCGGCTGCCATGATCCTCACACTCCCTCATGGATCTACATAGCTGCGCTTCCGCCGTTCCAAGGAACGGGTCTGGAGGTCCGCGCAGTCTCCGAGCGCGAGCCGTTCACCCCGCTCGCCGGCCCGCCGCCCGCACCAGGCGTGCTGAGCCCGCTTTGGCTAGTTATCGCCGGCTCCCTGGGTGGCGCGTTCGTGATCATCATCATCGGCTACCTGATTCTTGGAGGGTTCAAGCGATGAGTGACAGCAAGCAGATCAAACCTGCCGAGGAAAAGCCTCTGTTGCCCGAGGGCTGCACGCTTTCGCGCCGCAGGTTCCTAGAGGGCCTCGGGGCCACGGCCGGTATCTTGGCGGCCGGAATCGTTCCGGCGGTCCTGTCCTCGCAAGCTCAGCTCGCAGGGGCGTCCGAAAGCGCTAAGGCCGAAGGCGGCAATGCGGCGATCGAGGGCATCATCGAAGAAAACCAGCCGGTCAACTACCCCGGCAAACCGGTCAGTTACGCCGACCCTGCTGGCAAGCAAAAGTGGGGGATGGTGATCGATGTGAAGGCATGCATCGGTTGCCGTCGCTGCGTATATGCCTGTGTCGAGGAGAACAACATCGGGCGCAACTCGGGCTTCACCTACATCCAGGTGCTCGAGATGGAGCCGGGCAAGGTCGACATCGAGCACACGAACCTGGACTACGAACAAGGCGGGCGTCCGGACAAGTGGTACATGCCGGTGCAGTGCATGCACTGCGCGAAGCCGACCTGCGTGTACGGATGCCCCGTCATCGCGACTTGGAAAGAACCCGACGGCATCGTCGTCATCGACTACGACAAGTGCATCGCGTGCCGCAACTGTCTCGTGACCTGCCCGTATGATGCGCGCCACTTCAACTGGGTGGAGCCGGAGGTTCCCGAAGACGAAGTGAACCCGAAGGTGCCGCTCGAGGAGAAGTCCGGCGTGGTTGAGAAATGCACCTTCTGCATCCATCGCACGCGCAACGGTCAGACCACTGCATGCACCGAGGCGTGCCCCGTGGGCGCACGCAAGTTCGGCGATCTCAATGACCCTGAAAGCGAGGTTTCCATACTTCTCAAGACGCGGCGTGTCTGGCGTCTGAAAGAGGAGTACGGGACCGAGCCTATGATCTGGTATGTGGGGTGATCTGATATGGCGATAATCACCTCACCCAGACCCGGCGTGAAGCGCTTTATCGGAGTTGACTTCGATTTCGGCGCACTTCGCACCGCCGGTCCGCGCTATTGGGCGTTTGTTGTGATGCTCTTGATCGGACTCGGTCTTGGGGGTCTGGCCTGGGCCAACGCCATGATGCATGGAGGCGTGGTCATGGCTATGCGCGACGCGTATCCATGGGGACTATGGTTCGTGAACTACATGTACTTCGTGGGGCTCGCAGCCGGCGGACTTGTGGTCTACGCGAGCGTCCAGCTCTTTGGCGCCGAGCAATACCGACCTCTCTCGAGGCTCGCGGTGCTTCTGGCAGGCGTGTTCGTGCTGATGGCGCTTCTGGGGATCATCACCGACATGGAGCGGCCATGGCGCGCCGTGTGGATGCTGCTCACTCCGAACCCGACCTCGCCGTTCATCTATACGGGTAGCGCAGCGAACCTGTACATGTTCGTGTGCTTCTTTGACCTGTGGCTGCTCATCACGCACAAGGGCGGCGATAAGTGGGCGTTTCGCATGACGCTCATTGCTTTGCCGCTCGCCATCTACCTGCATACCACGACGGCGTTCGTGCTCTCGATGAACAAGTCTCGCGAGCTGTGGAACACGGCCATGATGGTGCCCATCTTCCTTACCTCGGCGACAGCGTCGGGAATAGCGGTTCTGCTGATCGCCGCGTACATTTTCAAACACTTCGGGATCCTCGAGCTGTCGGCGAAGATGTTCCGCAGCTTGTCGACCCTGCTCGCAACGGTGATCATCATCGACCTATTCTTCTTGCTCGTGGAGATCCTCACGGTGTTTTGGCCCACGTCGGCCAAGCCGGGTCACGCGATGAGATTCGCGGAGTTCTTCACCGGCGACTACGCATTCGCATTTGTTCCCGTGCTCGTCTTGGGCATCACAGCTTTCACCTTGCTCGCAGGGCGCAAGACGCGCCATCTGCCAGCCATCCAGATCACCGCGTCGGCTCTGTACATCGTTGCGGTATTCATGAAGCGCTACTCACTCATGTCGATGGGATTTGCCGTAAATCCCCTCGGCACGCACGCCTCGCCGTATGCACCGAGTCTCACTGAGACGCTGATCGCGCTCGGGATCGTCTCGCTCGGCATGCTCATAGTGACCGTCTCTGCCAAGGTGCTGCCTCTCGTGGAAACCAGCCATGCGCCGGAGTAACGCTGTCGCCGGAATACTCGCCCTGATCGTCATCGTAACGGTCGTGGTTGTGGCCGTTCCGCTGATCGTCACGTCGACACCTGAGTTCTTCGCGCGGTACCACACGCTAGAGCGCCGTTACGTGAAGCTCGAGGACTCCGCGCACGAAGGCATCGGGTGCCGCTCTTGCCATGAGACGCAGCCCCTGCAAAACGGGCTGGCGCTGGTGGCCGATTTCTATGTGAGTTTCGTCAAAGACACAGACACCCCCGAGTACTTCAAGTTCTCTCCGCCAAAGAACGACGCATGCCTAGCATGCCACGAGGAGGAGTGGAGCACCGAGCTCGGGCGCACGGACAAGATCCCACATCCGGCTCACCGTAGAGTCTCTGAGGAGACGCGTGTGTGCGTGGATTGCCACAAGTGGACAGCGCATCTCGAGACGTACCTGGTGATCCATCAGAAGATGCCATTCTCAGGCGTGTGCGTGGCGTACGGATGCCACGTGGGCACCAAGACAACAGATCAGTGCTTCAACTGCCACCATGTGCTGCACCAGGACGGGGAGCAGTGGCGTACCGCGCATCCCGCGACCGTGAAAAGCTCGGGCCAGAACATCTGCCTCGAGTCCTGTCACAAGGTCGAGCAGTGCCAGTTTTGCCACACGACGGGCAAGCGGCCCGAGTTCACCGGCCAGACCATCGAAGTAGGCATGAAGGCGATCGAGGAGCTCCATGTCAAACCGGAGTGGACCTCGGATCACCACGGTGCCGAAGCGCTCAAGAACCGCGCCAACTGCCTGCGCTGTCACCAGACCGAGACCGAGTGCGATGAGTGTCATCGCAACCGACCGGCATTCCACGGATCTACCGAGACGTGGATCGGAAGGCACGCGGACCAGACGAAGGACATCGCAGATCCTCGGTGTATCGAATGCCACGAGAAGGTATGGTGCGAGGACTGCCACGTGCAGTTCGAGGAGATGAAGTAGTGCGTCGACGCACGCTCATGTGGGTGCTGCTCGGCCTGGGCCTCATCGTGGCCCTTTTCGTCACGCTCCCGGTGTTTTCGACGCTGCAACCCGATTACTATCGCCGCTATCCGACGATGGCTTTGCGCATGGACAACTGGGAGACCTCGACGCATTCGAAGATCTCGTGCGCCGAGTGTCACGTGGAGCCGGGCGTGCGCGGCATGCTCTCGTTCGCGGTCGACTCGATCCCGGCGTTCTACTCGCAGCTTCTCGAGGGCCCTGCAGGCACGAACCTGCTTAAGGCGCCTAGCCGCGTTGCCTGCCACACGTGCCACACCCGCTATCGCGCCGTGGCCCCCAGTGGCGATCTGCTCATTCCGCATCGCGCACACGTCGAGGTCCTCGGCATGCAGTGTGTGACCTGCCATCGG
>JAURYZ010000246.1 GCA_030653635.1 Coriobacteriia bacterium
CGCTTTGAACATGGTCTCCTCGGCAAAGTAGTTGGCGATGATTTGCAGGCCGATGGGCATGCCACTTGCCGGACATAGCCCTGCCGGCACGCTGATGGCCGGAATACCAGCGAGGTTCACCGGTATGGTATAGACATCGGACAGGTACATCTCGAGCGGGTCTGCGGACTTCTCGCCGATCTTGAACGCGACCGTGGGGCTCGTGGGGGTGAGCAGCACGTCGAAGTCCTTGAATGCGGACTCGAAATCCTGCTTGATGAGTGTGCGGGCCTTCTGGGCCTGCCCGTAGTACGCCTCGTAGTAACCAGCGGAAAGCGCATAGGTGCCGAGCATGATGCGTCGAATGCTCTCCGGGCCAAAGCCCTCGGCCCGCGAGCGCATGTACAGATCGAGTACGTCAGTTGGGTCCTTCACGCGATGGCCGTAACGGATCCCGTCGAAGCGCGCCAGGTTCGAAGAGGCCTCAGCCGGCCCGATGATGTAGTACGCAGATAGACCATGGGCGCTTGCAGGCAGTGCGACTTCGCCCACCTCGGCACCCAAATCGGCGTAGATGCGAGCAGCGTTCTCAACGGCGGCACGCACTTCACCGGAGCAACCGTCGGCCTGAAGCAAATCGCTCACGATGCCAACGCGCAGACCCTTGGCACCACCGGTAGCACCTTCCGCTGCCGCGCGCACGTAGTTCGGCACGGCCTGCCGCGCGCACGTGGCATCCATCGGGTCCAGACCAGCGATCGCGGCAAGAGCCGCCGCGCTGTCCTCGACCGTGCGTGCGAACGGTCCGATCTGGTCGAGCGAGCTGCCAAATGCGACACAGCCATAGCGCGAGACTCGACCGTAGGTGGGCTTGACTGCAACCGTACCAGTGAGCGCGCCGGGCTGACGAATCGAGCCGCCCGTGTCACTCCCGAGCGAGATCGTCGCCATGCCTGCACTCACGCATGCTGCCGAACCGCCCGACGAGCCGCCGGGTACGCGCTCAAGGTCCCACGGGTTGTGCGTGGGGCCGAACGCCGAGTTCTCGGTCGAGGAACCGAACGCAAACTCATCCATGTTGCACTTGCCGATAGGGACGGCGCCCGCGTCGATCAGTCGCCGCACCGCAGTGCAGTCATAGACGCTCTCATAGTTCTCGAGGATTTTCGCACTACACGTCGTGCGTGTGCCCACGAGGTTCATGTTGTCCTTGATGCCAGCAGGCACGCCTGCGAGCGCGCCTAGGACATCTCGCGGGTCGAGACCTCCCGCAATCGCATGGGCGCGCGAGGAGTCGACAGCATCGGCTGCCTCAAGTGCAAGCTCGGGGGTGAGTTGGTTGAATGCGTGCACAGCAGGCTCGAGTGCATCGACACGAGCCAACGTCGCCTCGGCGACCTCACGTGCCGTGAATTGACCTGTGACGACGCCTTCGCGGATATGGGCGCCTGTCAGGCTGGAAACGTCGAACTCCCTCACGCGTCAGCACCTCCCGGACCCACGATCTGCGGGATCACGAATGCGGTACCTTCGGTGTCCGGTGCATTCTTGAGCGCAAGCTCGCGAGGCAAACATGGCTTGATCACATCGGCACGCATGGAATTCACACTCTCGAGCGGGTGAGCGGTGGGCTTAACACCCTCGAGATCTAGGTTCTGAATGGTATCTATGTGGCCAAGGATCGAGTTCAGCTCGTCCCTGAGACTCGCAACTTTTTCATCGGTGAGCGCGAGGCGCGCGAGCAGCGCGACGTGGCGCACCTGCTCTTCGGATATCGCCATGTGTGATAGGTCCTTTCGGGTGGTACGGACGCGAGCGTCGGGTGCAACAGCGTCACGGCGCCGCACTGCGCGAACTGCCGAGAAGTCGACGTTGCCATGATACCTGAGTGCAACGACGCGCAAAGACTAGACAGAAACGCCTTGGAAGCATTCCCACAACGTGAACACGTTCGAGCATGCGCTCGAAGTGGACCCTACCCCGCCGCCCAAAACACGATGGCGACGGGCACGGCGTTGAACAGCGCGTGGAGCGCGACCGCCGGCCACAAGCTCCCTCTGCGCTGGGCGAGGTAGCCGCAGGCCAGTCCTAGAAGGAAGGTCGGAACGAGCATCCAGATCGAGAAGTGGTACGCGGCGAACAGGGTTGCCTGACCGACCAGAGCGACACCCGCGCTCCATCGTGATCCGATGGCGCTCAGGAGCACTCCTCGGAAGAGCATCTCCTCGGCTAGGGGAGCCACGATTACCACGAGCCCTATCGTGAGCGCCAGCCCAATGGTCCCGTTGCCAAAGATCCCGGCAAGCCCACCGTCAGCCAGGCCCGGGGGATCAATTCCAATGGCTTGAGCAATCACGCCCCACACCCATGCCGCGATGCGCGTGGCCACGAGTAGCAACAGCACCCAGCCCACGGCGCTTAGCCATGAGCGCAGGGACGCGCGTATGCGGGTCAGGCCGAACGCCGCGAACAGGCCCGAGCCCCGCTTGTGCGCGAGCATCACAAGGACGCCCACCTGAACCACATAGAACACGACAAGCACGGCTACTCGCGCGAAAACGCGCCCTTGGTTCGGCATGGCCTGGACCAGCGCCGAGCCCAGCAACGCATCCTTGCCCAGAAATGTCGTGAGAGCGACGACGAGCAACGCGACGGCCTCGAGCGGCGTCCAGATTACCGGGCCGACCGAACTCGCGATGCTGCGCACCGCCGGGGCGGGCCTGCGATCTGCGGCCGCCTGCTTGTGATTGGGCGCGGTGGTGCCCGGGACCTTGGACGAAGGGCGATCGGTGCTCTTTCGTGCATTCGGGGCGGGCTTGCCCGCAGGCGGCGATGCACTGTGCCGCACGATAGCACCACGATCGCAGGCCTCGACGCAGTTCATGCACTGTGTGCAGGTGTGCGAGTCGAGGAAGATGTAGCTCGGGCCGATCTTGAGAGAGCACGGTTTGCACACACGCTCGCATCGCCCACATCGGTCACACCTATCCGGAATGAGCCTGATATCTATCCTGCTACGGGCCATCGGGGGGTCGCCGCACTACTCGTCGGGGTCGGACGCCGCGGCCGCGGCGCTCGGAGCGTGACCGGTATCAAGCACGCGCACGAGCGTTTCTTCGTCGAGCACAGCCACACCAAGTTCGAGGGCGCGGGCAAGCTTGCTGCCGGCATCTTGGCCCGCGACCACGAACGACGTCTTCTTGCTCACACTGCCCGATACCTTCGCACCGAGTGCCTTGAGCGCGGCTCCAGCCTCATCGCGCGTGAACGCCTCAAGTCCTCCTGTGAGTACGAATGTCAGGCCGGACAGAGTCTGCGGACGAGTCGGCTCGCGTCGCACCTGCACCAGCTCCACACCGCGCATGCGCAATCGCTCTATCAGGGCACGATTCTCCGCGTTGCCGAAGAAAGCCCGCACGGACTCGGCGATCTTGGGGCCGACTCCTTCAACGCGGGCGATCGGATCGCTCGCAATCGCAGCCGCCTGAGTTACACCATCGCCAGCGCACATGGGCATCGTATCGGCCGCTGCCTCAAGCGCGTCGATGCTGCCAAACTCAGTTGCGAGCGCTTCTGCGACCGTGGAGCCGACATGCCGGATCCCAAGACCAAAGAACACGCGAGCAAGCGAGCGGTGCCTGGATGCCTCAATCGATGCTGCCAGTTTCGCAGCG
>JAURYZ010000257.1 GCA_030653635.1 Coriobacteriia bacterium
GGCTTCCGCTTCGAGAAGAGGAGAGCGGTTCAGGTAGATGAGATCCACCTTGATGAGATCCTGCTGATCCATGTACCGATAGTGCATTTTGAGTGTCCGCCCGGAGTGCGCGGCTTTGCTGCTTGTGGTGACCTTGTAGCCGAGACGCTCAACCAGGGTCATGAGCGCCCGCTCCACGTCCGGGCGCTCAGCTTGGTACTCGCTGAGAGGTACCTTTCCCACATACGTGAGGTCCGCATCGACGGATAGTCTCGGCATAGCGAGGTGGAAGATGTTCAGGGCGGTTCCGCCGTGAAGCCGGACCCTCGACGAGAGATACGGATGCCCTTCGATCTCCACGAGCAGTTCGAGGAGGCGCTCGACTTTCTCGACAGTCTGCGCAGGGTAACCAGCAGTGTTGAGCAGTGACGGCCTCATCACTCATTCACCCAGCGCATGAGGTCGTCGGCGTTGTGAGGTAGGTAAAGGCGCCAAGAGGGAACCCAGGTTCCCGCCTCGTTTGTGGCAGTGAGATAGTACGGCCCCCTTGCGAGCATCGCTCGCATCTCCGCAAGGTCATCCATGGACACGTACCAGTCCTCTGCTCGTTGTTCCAGTAGCCAGCCGACCCGGGCGATGGCGGTGGTGCTTCGCAGCCCCCTGAGATAGGCAAGCACGTTGGATGCGTCGACGTAGGGTAGGGCAGACAGGCTGCGGAGTACCTCTTCGGCTCCGCCACTGCGGTCCATGTGGTTGACGCAATCGACGAGAGTGCGCTCACGGGTGGTCACCCGAACGACGCCGCCCGGGCGACTGACAAGCGTGGTTGATTGGACGGCATCGTCGGGAGCCAAGTTCCGTGGGGGGCGATAGAGGCGGAACTCGAAATCCCTGTATACGAAATCTGACGTAGGCCGAGTGGTGGCGAATTGGACTCGACGCGAGGGACTGTGTGCGAGTCCATGGAGTTCAAGGGCGGAATGATAGACCATGACAGCATCGGACGAGATTGCTGCGGCAACAAGGTAGGGATCGGGTTCGTCTTGGTTGAATCTGCCGGCGCGAGAGACGTAGACACCTCGCATGACTCGGTCTGCGAGGCTCTGTCGCACAGCCCTCGTCAGCAGGTTGTATGCGGTGTGCCCGCTCCCCATCTCACCTCGGAATTCGTCCAAAGTGAAGACAGAGTGTTCTTCTAGATAGCCCTGAACGCCCATAGTTGGTCACCTCAGGTAGATATTATCACTTTCAGTGACATTGCGGAGGTCTATTTACCAACACCGAGGCAGATATGGACCACAGGCCTTCCCGCCATCGGGTGTTTTCTCTAGTGTTTCGCCAACACTCTGGATCTATTGCGGGACGTCGGCGTTCTCGGCGTCGACGTGATCATCGCACCCGCACTCCAACATTCATGCGCAGCGAAGATCGCGTAGAACTCGCGGCGGGGTTCATCTGGGATGACAAGCAACTCGGTGAAGTGGCTCCACGACAAAATGCTCGACAGCGTCGAGCATTTCTCCGTGCTGTCCAGCCAGTCGGCGAACCTCATCATTCGCTCGAGGTTCTGGCGACTGTATCCGCGCCCATGCCGCTCAGTGAGGCGGGCGGCGAGTTGCTTCACGACGGCCTGCCCGTACTCGGCCCGTTTGCCTCCTAGCTCGTCTTCTCGTAGACGTTTGCCGATGGACCAGTAGAGCATGACTAGTTCGGTGTTGACTGCGGCCTGCGCGCGCTGCCGTGCGCCTTCAATCATGGTCTCAGGCGCAACCAGTGCGCCGTCGCCCGGAGGTGGGGTTGCCATGGCGCATAGACAAATTAGACGTACATTTACACGCTGTGATAAACGTCACCCTGACGCCCCGAATACTTCTCGCTCAGAGTTGGGCGATCATGCGCTTGCAGAACTGGGTACAGATTGCGCTCGATGTCACCCTGGCCCGCCACAAGTTCGGGGGATCCCACTCTCGCCGCTGCGATGCGGGGCGCGGTAAATACCATCGAGTTTGCAAAAATCGCCGAATTGAGTTACTTTATGCAAACACATTGGTGTATAGCGTATTGAAGGTGACCTGTCGTATGGGACTCCTGGAGACTCTTCAATCCCAAGGGCGCTACTCGTTCACTGAGGCCGATGCCCGAGAGATGTTGCTTCGATCAGACCCTGCAGTCTCAGCGCTGCTCCGGCGGCTGAAGCAAAAGGGGCGCATCGTGGCCCCTCGGAGAGGGTTCTACGTCATCGTGACACCCGAGTACAGTACAGCCGGTGCACCGCCGCCCACGTGGTACGTCGACGATCTGATGCACCACCTCGGGCAGCCGTACTACGTCGGCCTGCTCAGTGCGGCCGCGATGCACGGTGCAACTCATCAACAGCCTATGCGGTACCAAGTGCTCACGGATCAGCCAACTCGAGCGAGCACAGTGGGGCGCTCGGTGATCGAGTTCCACGTGAGTACATCAATCGCGGAAACCCCTACGCGGCGCTTGCAGACGGAGACAGGCACTCTGCTGGTCTCCACCCGTGAGGCGACTGCACTCGACCTGGTTCGGTTCGTGCGGGCATCGGGCGGCCTGGGAAATGTCGCGACGGTCCTTGGAGAATTGGCGGAGGAGATCGACCCCGATCAACTTGCGGCCTTCGGCTCGTTGCGACCATCCCCCGACCTTCAGCGCCTCGGCTACTTGTTGGACGCGGTTGGCCATACCCGGCTCGCCAATCCGTTGCTGCGATTGCTCTCCGAGAGGCGCGTGAGGTCGGTCTTGCTGGATGCGGGCGGGCCGCGCAAAGGAGATGCAGTACGACCTTGGAGAGTCATCCCAAACGAGAGCGTTGAGGTGGATGAGTGATCCTAAATGGCTCGCGTTTGGCTGACTGTGGCTGCAACCTACGGAACAGCAATGTTGTGCGCCGCGCACAACTCATACAGCTGAGACAACACGCCTGATGAAGGCCTCGGTTGACGAAGGTGTTGTCTGATAGTATTATGTTGCGCATTATGGACAACACCGCCTATATAAGCAACGCATCGCTTGCCCCCGAAGTGCAGAGACGGCTGCGGGAACAGCTACCTCCGACCTGGCGAATCGAGTCTGAGCGAGGGGCGACCCAGGTCGGGCCCGACGCCGTGCTGCGGCTTGAAGCCCCCGACGGCAAGTGCGCAACCGTTTTGGTCGAGATCAAGCGCCAGCTTGATCCGGTAGCAGTGCCTCGCGTGCTTGAGCAGATGCAGGCATGGGTGGGGTGGCCCGCCGAGACGCGTGCCACCACCACCTATCTTGTGGCGGCACCGTACTTGAGTGAGCGCACCAGGGAGAGGCTACGCGACAAGGGCCTCAACTACCTGGACTTCACCGGCAACACCTTAGTGAGCATCGAGGATCCTGCTGTATATGTTCGCACGCAGGGTGCCGTCAAGGATCCCAACAGGTCTGCTCGACCCACGCGTTCGTTTCGCGGAGTGAAGACGGCTCAGATCGTGCGAGCGCTTGTCGACCGCGCTCCGCCGCTTGGGGTTAGACAGATCGCCGGGCTGGTCGGGACAGATCCCGGTAATGTCTCTCGCGTATTGGATTTGCTGGAGCGCGAGGATTTGATCGAGAGGAGTCCACAAGGTGGTGTCCAAGGGGTCAACTGGAGCGAGCTGCTCAGAGCGTGGTCGCGCGACTACTCCCTGATGGGGTCGAACAGGCCTTTGACCTACTTGGATGCTCGGGGGCTGGGCAACTTCGTTGATCGGTTGAAGTCGCTGCCGAGTGGACTGCGCTTCGCGGTCACCGGGTCTCTTGCTGCGGGGCGGATGGCTCCCGTCGCACCTGCGAGGTTAGGAGTTGCTTTCGTCGACGATGCCGCTGCGGTCGCTCAAGCCCTTGGTTTGGTGCCGGCCGATGCCGGCGCAAACATCGTGCTTCTGGAACCCAAGGGAGAGTTCGTCTTCGACAGATCGAAGGTTGACGCAGGGGTGCGCTACGTCGCCCCCAGCCAGGCGGTTGTGGACCTGCTCACTGGTTCCGGGCGCAATCCGGATGAAGCCGAGGAGCTCCTGGAATGGATGAGAAGGAACGAGAATGCCTGGAGAGCTTAGCCAAGAGTACGTCGTAGCTCGTCGAGCCTTGCTGGACGCCTTGGATGCATTGGGGCCGCAGCGGGTCGCGGTCGTGCTTGTCGGCGCACAGGCGATCTACGTACACACCGGTGACGCAGGACTTGCGGTTGCCGAGTACACCACCGACGCAGACATAGCTGTCGATCCATTCAAGCTGGTCGAAGATCCCACTCTGGCCGCTGCGATGCGGGCTGCCGGATTCTTTCGCGAAGAGAGCGAAGATGGACCGCTTGTCGGGATTTGGTCATCTCTGCGGCAGATATCCGGAGTGTCGGCCGTCGTCAAGGTCGACCTACTCATTCCGGCAGCGTTGGGCGAGGGAGGTCGTCGGGCGGCGAGGATCGAGGGGCAAGAGCCCGGATCGGTGCTCAAGGTGCTGGGTCTCGAAGGCTGCTTGGTTGACTGCGAACCCAAGACTATTGCGGCGTTCGAGGCCGACGACTCTCGTTCGTTCGGCATCATGGTAGCCGGACCCGCTTCGCTGCTCGTTTCGAAAGTGATCAAGCTGCAGGAACGAGAGGCCGGAGCTTCCAGAGGTCGAGACCGGCGCAAGAACAAGGACGCGCTGGATGTGCTTCGGCTACTCCGAGCTGTTGAGGTCCACGAACTGGCGGCGGGTCTGAACTTGCTTAGGGCCGATGAGCTCTCGGCTGAAGTCGCCGAGATCGCCGTCAGGGCCCTTCCGGAGCTCTTTGGTAGGGCCAACAGCAGTGCGAGTCTGATGGCGGCGGATGCCGTTTCCCCAGCGGAGTCCGCGGAGGTCATCGCCGCATCATGTGCTGCTCTGGTCGGAGAGTTGTTGGAGGCGATCGACGCGGCGGCTGGGGACGCCTGAACCACTGGCGCCACCTGCACGTTCCTCCGCTTGGCCGTCGCGGAGAGGGCTGGCTGCGGGGTGCAGCACGTGGCGTCCGGCCAGGCATCTGCAGATTTGCAGGTGACACAGTAATGGTGTTGTGATACTCTTCCAATACGCAATAATCTACGTATTGGAATCACCCGTGAACACCGCAAAGTCATCGAGCACGCTGCGCTTCCTCGAAGGGAACGAGGTCTTCACCCTCGAGGAGTATCTCGATGCCGTGGATCCAGCGGTCACAGAGCGGACGCGCTACGCGAATCTCCAGAATGCCGTGCGCCGTGGGCAGGCATATCGCGCCAAACGCGGCCTGTACGCCTCGAATCTGGGCGTGTATCGCGACAGGGTTCCGAACGTCTTCCTGGTCGCCTCGAAAGCGGCGGAGGATGCCGTCGTGAGTCATCACAGCGCCCTCGAAGCGCACGGCGTGGCGCACTCCCCCTCGCGCACGGTCTACTTCACGTCGGGACAAAAGATCGCCGACTTCGATGTGCGCGGATATCGCTTCCACCGAGTCGCTCCCCCAATGGTGTCAGACCCGGATGCTACGTTCGAATCGTATTCGACACGTCTTCGGGCAGGGGAGGCCTTGGTGCCTGTTACCACAAAGGAGCGAACGCTCGTTGACTGCCTGCGTGATGTTCGGCTCGCCGGCGGGCTTGAGGAGCTATTCCGCAGTCTTGGGGGGTTCACCTCGATGTCGACCGCAGCTCTTGCATCCACCGTGCGCCAGTTCGATTCTCCGACCATGAGTGCTCGGGTCGGCTGGGCCTTTGAGATGTTTCAGGATGACTGGGGAGTTGATCTCGAGTTCCTTGAGACCATGAGACAGGGGTTGGGGCGCGGCACCTACCGACTGCTCCCGCACACGAGCCAGCAGGAGTTCGTCGCACGCTGGCGGCTCTATGTGCCAGCTGACCTGCCCTACGAGGATTGGGTCAGAGGATGACGCGTCCAATCCTGACGGTACCTGTGGGTTTCGCGCCTGCGGCCATCGACAAAGTCGAGCGCCTACTTGAGTTGCTGGGTGCGTTTCGCGAGGACCGGGAGTTGCACGACCTGTTTGTGCTACACGGGGGGACGGCCCTCAATCTGTTTCATGATGACGCGCCGCGCCTATCTGTGGACATCGACCTTATGTTCATCGGCGCGGCCGACGTCGCGGAGATGCGCAAGCGCCGTCCGGAAGTGGATGCGCGGATTCGGCGCGTTGTGAACGCACTCGGCTACGTGGTGCAGGGTAAGAACTCCGAGCACAGTGGGCAGACGTACCGAATCAAATACCCTGGGGACTACGTCAAAGTCGATATCAGCTACTTGGCTCGTGTCCCGCTGCTTGAGCCAGAGGATCTGGTGTGCGGGCTTTCAGAACCACCATCGGCCTTCCCGGTCCTGCAGTTGCCTGAGCTTGTGGCCGGCAAGGTCAAGGCGATGGTTGAGCGCATGGCCGCGCGCGATCTGTTCGATCTCTATCGCCTGGCCATGCATCATCCGGCGGCGTTCTCGAGTCCTCTGTCGCGCTCTGTGGCCGTATACGCTCTCGGCGCATCCGACCCGTTCCCTCGTCTTCGGGATCCCGTGCTCGCGCTTGAGCGTTTCCGCGATCCACCTGCTGATTTCGTCGACCCGCTGTATGCGATGCTCAGAGCTTCCGATACCCCTGGCTACGAGGAGATGCTTTCCAAAGCGGGGGAGTGGCTGAAACCGCTCAGTACACTGTCTGACTCCGAGCGGGAGTACATGGATCTGCTCGACGTCGAGGGCTGCCACCGACCCGAGCTGCTGTTCTCGCAGTGGCCTGAAGTGTTGGGTCGTGCACGACGTGACCCCGTGATGGCGTGGAAAGTACAGAACCTGAACAAGCGAACCTAGAGCGTGTGGCTGGGCGTGCCAGATTGCCTTCGCCGAGATTGCATTTGGCGCCAACGCCACCTGCACGTTCCTCCGGGTGGCTAGAGCGGAGGGGGTGGGTGGGGGCGACTATCCCGGTCCCCGGAGCCCGAGGGTCGTCGGTTCAAGTCCGGCCCCAGACCAAGAAGATCGCATTTCAGACATGGTGTACTTATCCGGCCTGTTGCTTTGTTGGGGCGCTTGTCTAACACTTGTCCAAACTGGCCCACAGGGCAGATTCGAGTGCCTGGCCAATCTGCACGCGGCAGGCGGAGCCGTTCAGAGACTCATTATGGCCGCCGAAATGGCGCGGTAGGGGGAACCCAGTCTGAAATACATGGGGTCGAAACAGCGGCTTCTGGATCGAGGCCTGGGAAGAATTGTGCTTGAGACATCTCAAGGCGCGTCGCGTTTCGTCGACCTCTTCTGTGGCGCCGGTTCTGTCTCGTGGTTCGCTGCAGCGAACTGCAATCTCCCTGTACTCTCCGTGGATCTCCAGCAGTACGCAACCACGCTTGCTACAGCCGTGACCGGACGCGATTCGGCGACCGATACCGCCCAGCTCGAGAAGGAGTGGTTGGCGGTCGCTGAGGATGCTGCAATCAAGAACCCGCAATGGAAAGCTGCTGTTGCGCTCGTCGGGAGGCAAGGCACGCAAGCTGGGGTTGCCGATGCCAGGCGGTTGTGTGAAGAGAATGGCGGCGGACTCGTATGGCGAGCATACGGCGGCTATTACTTTAGCCCCAGACAGGCAATCATGTTTGACGCGCTCATTGAGTCGCTACCGGTTGATGAGCCCGAACGAACTCTGTGCCTTGCAGCCACTATCACCAGCGCGGTCGAGTGCGTCGCCTCGCCTGGTCATACGGCCCAGCCTTTTAGACCTACGGCGAACGGTATCCGGTTCATCGACCGGTGCTGGAGCGAGAATCCAATCGAGCGTTCTCGACGCGCTCTGAGTTCGCTTGGGAGCCGACATGCCAAGAAGGTCGGCGCAGGCCTAGTCGGCGATGCTAACGACGTTATCGCATCACTAATGGAGCAGGACGTCGTCTTCATTGACCCACCGTACTCTGCTGAGCAGTATAGTCGCTTCTATCACGTCCTAGAGACCATCGCCCGAGGAAAGACCGTTGAGGTGAGTGGCGCAGGCAGGTATCCCGATGCAGGAACTCGCCCTCGATCAGGATTCTCTCTGAAATCACGCG
>JAURYZ010000271.1 GCA_030653635.1 Coriobacteriia bacterium
TTTAACAAGCCCGAGATGGAGACCTGTCTTACGTGCCACGACGGCGACAAGGCGAGCAACGCCTGCACGGACTGTCACACACGCAAGAACACTCCGGACTCCCACAAGGGCGTCGATTGGCTTGCCATACACGGCTCGCAGGCCGAGGTCGTCGACTGCGGGAAGTGCCACAACTGGACGCCCAGCTACTGCGCGAAATGCCACGAGCAGCGCCCCGCCTCGCATGCGGGCAACTGGAAGACCGACCACGCGCCGCATGCGCGCATACGCAAGGACGGGTGCCTCGTGTGCCACGGGCAGCAATTCTGCGACACGTGCCACTGATGACGTCGGACACGGATCAAGAAAGGAGCGCGGTGAAAGACGCGAGCAATATGCCGAAGACGGATTCGCATCCGGCCGATGGAGCCAAGGGCCCACGGCTGCGAGTGCGGCGTCGGACCGCGCTCACGATTCTGGCCGCCGCGCTCGCGGTCGGACTTCTGGTCGTGCTCCCCGCCGTGATCTCCGCCCAGCCGAGCTTCTTTGGCAGGTATCCCGAGCTGGCTGGTGCATACGAGTCCTGGTCGAAGTCTCCGCACGCCGAGGCGGGCTGCGAGCAATGCCATGTCCCGCCAAGTACCTTGGCGCGCACCGCGTTTCGTGTGTACATGGTCGGTCAGGTGTATCTGTCGCCCGTGAAGCGAACCGCGCCGGATGTCTTCAAGGCCCCCGCGAACGATGCATGTCTTGAGTGCCACAACGATCTGCGGTCCGTCTCTCCCGAGGGTGACCTCCAGATTCCGCACCGCGCCCATGTGACCATCCTTGAGATGAACTGCGTCGATTGCCACAACTACCTCGTGCATGAAAAGAGCCCCTCGGGCGGACACGTCCCTGAGATGGAAGGCTGTCTCACATGCCATGACGGCGATCGCGCCAAAGACAGCTGCTGGGCCTGTCATACCGAC
Source organism: Coriobacteriia bacterium (assembly GCA_030653635.1). GTDB lineage: Bacteria > Actinomycetota > Coriobacteriia > Anaerosomatales > JAHIQC01 > JAHIQC01. The sequence goes on from JAURYZ010000271.1 coordinate 951, forward strand.
AAGGCGGCACCGACGACCCACAAGGCCACCGACTGGCTCGTGGTTCACCCCGACGATGCGAGCGACCAGGCGTGCGCGAAATGCCACGAATGGTCTGGCGACTGGTGCGTGCAGTGCCACGAGACGCGCCCCAAGTCCCACGGCACGGATTGGCGCGCCGCACACGGCACGGCCGTGAAGACGCACCGAAGCTGCGAAGCGTGTCACTCGGGTGACGCATGTATCGTGTGTCACGGCGTCGTGCCGCAGCTCAATCTCGACCCGAACCTGAAGCTGGTGGAGTAGTCGATGACCTCGGACACCTCCCTCATACCTGCCGAGGAGCCAGTTGCGCGGCTAGGCGTCCACCGTGGATTTCTGCGTCGGCCAACTCGACGCAAGCCCGTCTTCATGGCGATGGTGCTGCTCGGCGTGCTTGTTGTGGGCTATGCGCTTCAAGCGGCGAGTTCCTCGCCGGCGCTGTGTCTCTCGTGTCACGAGATGCAGCTTCGAGGCCACGAGTGGGAGCAGTCTGCGCACACTCAGGTCACCTGCGTGGATTGCCACACCAAGCCTCGTCCATGGTATGCGACACCCCTGCGCCTGGTGGATCGGGCCGCGCTGATCGTGCGGGATGTCTCGTCGCATCTGGCGGGCGGCTATGACGTTTCGATTGACCGCAGCAGCGCGAAGACATCGCCGATCACCGATGCGGTCTGCCTCCAGTGTCACGACCCGAACCGCAAGGCCACTTCGGGCTTTCGTATTCTCATCGACCACGTGGAGCACGCAAAGCTCAACGGTTCGTGCGTCTCGTGTCACGTGAGGACCGCCCATCCGGTCGAGACCAGAGGGCAGGCGCTCACGTTCATGGGTCAGTGCTTTACCTGCCACGGCACATTGGAGCAGCCCGATGCTTCGGGCGATTGTGGTGTGTGTCACCCTGCCGACTACGAGCCGGTTCCGCCGACGCACGAGAACACGAAGTGGGCGAAGAAGCACGGCGAGATAGCCGTATCGGATTTTGGGCTTTGCGAGATGTGCCACAAGCAGCCGTTCTGCACCGATTGTCACGGCGTGGCGATGCCACATCCGGCCGGTTGGGCCGAGGGCGCCACGGGACACTCACTGGTGGCCAAGACGAACCGCGCCGTGTGCGAGCGCTGCCACGGAAAGAGCCTAGACATGTGCACCATGTGTCATCACCAAGGCTACACGCCTACGAAAGGCACATGGGTGAAGCAGCACTTCGAGCAGGTGCGCAAGCGGGGAGCTGCGTACTGCATGGACAGATGCCACTCTCCGCTGTTCTGCATCCGATGCCACGCGCAGGCCCCCCAGCCGTAGGCGGCCGCCAGGCTAGGGAACCGCAGTGTACGAGATCGACACGAGCAGGGTGCCCGGATCTGTCGACCAAGGGACCGTCGCCTGCAGGCTGTCCATGTAGCTTTGCGGACCCGCAGGTGCGACGCCCAGCGCCGGACCCGTGACCGTCAGCCCCATTTGCGCCACGGCTCCCGTGACGCTACGCGAAACCGTACATCCCGCATTCGAATCGACCTGATATGCGAGCGTCCGAATCGCTGACGGAGTACCCGGTGACAGCGTGCCAAAATCGATATCGGCATTATCCATGGTCAGCGAGACCCACGGCAGCAGGCTCACGATGATGCTCTGACGCGCGACTTCGGTTCCGCTGGTGGCGTTCACGAGCACGCACGTCCACGTTCCGGGCGTTGCGTTGACCCCGAGGGTGTACGAAGTGACCGCCGTGTTGTCCGGTTCGACATCGACGGGAGCGCTTTGGAAGATCAGCGTTCCTGATGGGTCGAGCCACCTGAACCGCACCTGCGTCATCCCGGACAGGAGGGTCCCCAAGGCCCACACTGTATCGGTCTGGGAGAAGGCGGTCTTGGCCGAGCTTAAGGAGCCATCACCGTATGTGACGAGTTGTCGTACCTGCGTGGTGTCTGTGGCCACCGCCTGAAGTCCTGTGGATGCAAATGTGGCCCGCACGGTTGTCACATCGAACGACCCGACTGGGACGGATAGCGGAACCGTGATGCGAACGTAGATGATTTTGGTGCCGCCGTATCCGGCCGCGCTTGCCTGAGTGATCTGCGTGACACCGTCCGTGTCGTAGAAGCGCACGGTCCACCCGAGTGTCGATGAGGCGGTGAGGTTGAACGTGCGGTTCTGTGTCGAGCTGTTGGTTATCACGTGCTGGAACGACACGATCTGTCCCTCGCCGGAAGACGTGGTGTTGTTGGGCGTGAACGTGAGTTCTGCCCGTACGTTCGTAGTGTCGAATGCTTGGTCAAAGACAGTCGGCTCGCTTTGAAGCGCGGCTTTGACTGTGGTGATGTCGATCGAATCGATGGCGGCATCGGCCGGAACGACCACACGGACAAGCACCGGCATGCTTTGCCCTGCCGTGAGCGTGACCGTCGGCAACGCGACACCTGCTGTCGTGAAGACCCCGGCGGTCCAACCGGTCGCCGAGACCGCACTTAGCGCGAGCGTCTGGCTCACCGTGCTCCAGTTTGTAACAGTGTGCGCGAACTCCATGGTTGCACCGGGCATCATGGAGCCCGCACGGTCCGGATCGACACTGATCGGGCCTGCAAACGTGGAGTCGGTGACCGACGCTGTCACCGTCGCCTTCGCGGCACACGTGGCCCGAAGTGTCGTCACGTCTTTGGTTCCGGGGGTGGCCGCAGCCGGCACGACCACAGTGACGATCAGTGTGCTCGTCGCGCCGCGGGCGAGTGTGACTGCGGTAACTGGGAGTCCTGTTGTGCCGTCTTTGACCGACACCGTCCATCCGAGCGAAGAGGCAAGAGCCAGATTGAACGTCTCGGTCCCGTTTCCGGTGTTGGTGAGCGTGTGCGTGTAGGTCGCGGTAGCGCCGAGAGCCGCCGCACTTGAGAGTGTGAGTACCAGCGTGACTCCGTAGTAGCGCATGGAGACGACCGGTGCGTTGTCAACACGACCGGTGCTGCCAGTGTCGATTATGCTGAACTGGATCGTGACGGGACTGCCCTCGGTGACTCCCAGAGCGGTCCACGGAACCCTCATCTCGAACCGGCTCAATGAGATGTTGCAGCTTGTCAGGTTCGCCACGTCGGCGCTGGCCCCGACTGTTCCCGCAGGACTTGCGCCACTGCCGGGCATCGGGTCGCCCGCAGCATTGGCCGGGGTGTAGCTCGCGACGCCGCCGGACAGGAACTTCCCAACCGGGTTATAGGTGTAGATGACGACCTTGTCGGCAGCACCCATCAACCCGTTGCCGTCCACATCCACATACATGCGAAGATCGAGTTTGCCCCTTACCGTCGTGTTGATGCGGGCATAGCCGTACAGGTAGGTGGTGTCCCAAGTCGAGGCAATCTGCGCCAAGTCGGCAGCTGCCGCGGGGTTGTCCGAATCGGCCGCGCCGGTCGCATCGGCACGAACGTTTTCTGGGTCGGCGAGCACGCCGACCCAGTCGGTGAACGCTCCGTCGATCGCCATGGTCGCCGGGTACGTCAGCGCAGAAGCCGGGCCTACCATCGGGATCTGCGTACCGACCAGTACGATCAATGCAAGCGTCACGCGCATGAGCTGGGCCGACGCACGAAGAGACGTGCGGCGGCGCGCGTGCGCCTCGCTCGCGTGCGTGTCCTGCTTCAGTTCATGCATTGTCTTTGCTCCCAGCCGTGCGAAACACAGGGCACCGGTGCCCTTGGGTTGTTCTTCGGCAGGAAAGGGGCCTTGGCAGGAGCACCTTTCGCCAAGCGGTCGATGCACCTAGCAAGCATCGTTCCTTGTCGCGAGAACCACGTGGGCACGGCCCCTGTTCACATTATGGGGCATCCCGTCGATGCGTGCTTCGGGGGCTTGCCTTGATTCTTCGCGGGTAGCGATCGCCAACCTGCTGCCTACGCCGTGTCCGAATCCGCGGCCGGCATGATAGCCTCGGGTTTCTCGCGCATCAGACGTCCCATCAACGAGCCCATCGCGACGGATGCGATCAACGTAAGGGCCATGCGCGCGATGGAAAATCTCCAGCCGAGGAACGTCACCTCCAGCGGTACCATGGGCAGTTTGACCGCCCATGCGGTGAGCGCAGTCGTGATGATAGCCCAGCTCACTCCGTGGTCTCGCATCGTCTTGAGTAGCGGGAAGACCACGAATACCGGGCCCACCAGAATTGTTCCCGCAGCAGCCGCAATAAGCAGCGCTGGAAGGCCGGCCCGGTCGCCCAAGTGGCGAGCCAGCGCCTGCTTGTCGACGAAGACCTGCACGAGGCCCAGGCCTGCGAACACTGCGATGATGATGGGTGCGACACTTGCGAACGTTTTGGCGGCCACGAGTGCGGCACCCCAGGCGCGCTCAGGCGAGTTGATGGCCGCGACACCGTACAGCGCCGCGACGGCGAGGACGAGGCGGTAGGGCTTGAGGGCGTCTGTGCGCGATCGCTTATGAGCAGTTGCTGCTGTCATCAGAGCACCACTCCCATCGCCAGACCGATGAGCGCGGCAGCCAGCATTGAAAGACCATTGCGCAAGACGGCGAATCGAACGCCGAAGACCTTCGATTCCATCGGCAAGGACACGAAGCCGACCAACACCCATGACACAATGAAGGCGGCGACGGCCGGCGTCGAGGCCCCGCCCTTAAGGAGTGTGGCGGCGATGGGGTAGGCAGCGGCAGGCGGACCTGCTGCGATGCTGCCGAGTCCCGTGCCCACCACCAGGGAGAGCACTCCCGAGGAGGAGCCCATCCATCGCTCGATCAGCGCCGGTGGGACGAAGACGTCGAACAGGCCGACGAGTCCGAAGACGGCGATGAGGGTCGGCAGTATGCCGGCGAACGAGATCGCCCCCGCCCCAAGCGCCTTGCGACTCTTTGCCGGAGACTTGCGCCAATAGACGGCGTAGGCGATGCCGAGTACAGCGAGGTATACGATTCCTGTGGGATCCACGCGACTCCTTCGCAAGGTGAGGGACAGTCGCCAAGAATACCCCGAGGGGTATGTCATGGCAAGAGGATGGCAAGACGCGGTAGCTTGCTCAGAAGATGGTGTCGATTGCCCCTCACGCACCCGCCAGCTATACTGCGCTTCGCGCGTTTGTCCCCTCGGGGGCAGCACTGCACCCTCGCGGAGAGGTGGCAGAGTGGTTGAATGCGGCAGTCTCGAAAACTGTTTAGCGGGTATCCCCCGTTACGAGGGTTCGAATCCCTCCCTCTCCGCCAGTGTGATGTCTCAGGACATCGTGGACAGATGTGTCAGGACATCGTGGACACATCAGCTCTGCCGATTGCCTGATAGTTCTTGGTCGGATCGAGGGTGAGGTGCCTCAGCACCTCACCCTCTTCCGTCAGGATGCGAACATCGAGATCCGCGATGAGCATGATCACCACTTTGTGCTTGTGCGCTCTGCCCACGCCGATGTGGTGCAGCTTGCCACGACACCTCAAGGTCACCACGCCGCTGGAATCGATCCTGTCCCGGCGCACACGCGTTCCTTTGTCGACTTCGAGCCTCAGTCCGCTTGGCCGGGCCTTGTCTCGGGCCTCGAACGCGTTTCGCGGAGTCATGCGTCCACGAGCCCGATGAGGGCGCACGTCGTTGTAGTACGTGAAGAACGTGTCGATCTGGGCCTGTAGCGCCTCGAGGTCTTTCGCTGTCTCCTGTTTGACCAGGTAGCCCTTGAGCGTCTGATGGAAGCGCTCGACCTTGCCGCAGGTTTGAGGGTGGTAGGGCCGTGAGTGGTAGTAGACGATTCCCCGGGCGAGCATCTCGGATTCCACGATGTTGATGCCACGCCGGTGCCAGGCGGTATACACACATCCGTTGTCCGTGAGCACTGATGCCGGCGATCCCCACAGCTCAGAGGCATCACAGAAGACACGGAGCACGTCGGGCGCGCGCACGACGTGAAACGCTTTGCTCGCAGTGATGAGGCGGGAGTGGTCGTCGAGGAAGTTCAAGATGTCGATCTGCTCGCCGTTTGCGAGCTTCCAGTGGGTCACGTCGGATGGCCAGCGTTCGTTGGGAAGTGATGCCTCGAAACGCACCCACGAACTCCTGGGGCGTTTGTGCGGCTGAGGGGTGATAAGACCGCGGCGTTTCAGTATCCGCCAGATGGTCGAGACGGACGGGACGTCTCGCACGCCTTCTTGCGTCAGGTGGAAGTGGATGGTCGCCGCACCGGCGTCAAAGCCGGCTGTGGACAGCTCGCGCCTGACACGCACCACTACATCTTCCACATCGACAGAGGCGCGATGGGGGATGTGGCTGGGGGCACGTGAACGCGGTGCGAGCGCCTCGTAGCCACCTTCCCGGAAGCGCGAGACGACCTTTCCGACCCAGCTCTTCGACACCCCGTGAGCCCGTGCCACCTCTCGGTAGATGCGCCCTTCCACCAATACGGCTTCAACGACATTGCGCGCCAGATCCATCGCAGACCCCTTCCTTCAGGTGTCCACGATGTTCCGACACATCTGTCCACTATGTGGTGAACTCACACACCTCCCTCTCCGCCATGAAGGATGTGGCGAAGGCCCGTTTCCCGAGAGGGGAGGCGGGCCTTCTGCCTGCTGCTATCCTGTAGACAGCGCGCGAGGGCCTTGGCCAGCCGCCAAACCCGGTCGTCTCAGAGAGGTGCTCCGTGACCGCTGGCATCAACATCTCCGACAAGGTCGCCTTCATCTGGTCGATCGCCGACCTGCTACGCGGTCCCTACAAGCCGCACCAGTACGGTCGTGTGATCATCCCCATGACCGTGCTGCGGCGCCTAGATTGCGTGCTGGAGTCGACTAAGCCGGCCGTCCTCAAAGAGGCGGCTAAACTCAAGGCCAACAGCCCGATCAAGACCGTCGGGCCGCTCCTTTGCCGAGCCAGCGGCCAGAGCTTCTACAACACCAGCGCGTTCGACTTCGCCAAGCTCAAGGCCGATCCCAACGGCGTCGCCGCCAACCTCACGGACTTCATCGACGGGTTCTCGCCCAAGGCGCACCACGTGCTCGAGAACTTCAAGTTCGAGGCTGAGATCGCGAACCTCGACGCTCGCGACCGGCTCTACAGCGTGGTGTCGCGCTTCGCGGAGATCGATCTGCATCCGGACATGGTCTCCAACATCGAGATGGGCTACATCTTCGAAGAGTTCATCCGCAAGTTCAACGAGTCATCCAACGAGACGGCCGGCGACCACTTCACGCCTCGCGAGGTCATCCGGCTCATGGTGAACCTCATTCTGCAGCCAGACGTGAAGCGCCTCGGCCAGCCGGGAATCGTGACCACGTTGTTCGATCCCACGTGTGGCACCGGCGGGATGCTCTCCGAAGGTCGTGACTGGATTCTCAGCCACAACAACAAGGCTGACGTGCCCACTTCGACTACATGCTGGCGAACCCGCCGTTCGGGGTGGACTGGAAGGACCAGCGCAAGTTCGTCGAAGACGAGGCCGAGCGCCTCGGTATGCGCGGGCGCTTCGGTGCCGGCACGCCGCGCGTCTCTGACGGCTCGTTCCTCTTCCTGCAGCACATGCTCTCGAAGATGAAGCCCATCAGCGAAGGCGGCTCGCGGCTCGCGATCGTCTTCAATGGCTCGCCGTTGTTCACGGGCGACGCCGGCTCCGGCGAAAGCGAGATTCGCCGCTGGATCATCGAGAACGACTGGCTTGAGGCCATCGTGGCCATGCCGGACCAGATGTTCTACAACACTGGGATCAACACCTACATCTGGGTGCTGACCAACCGCAAAGCCGAGGAGCGCCGGGGCAAGGTCCAGCTCATCGACGCGACCGGCATTCCTCGATGCGCTCGCCGCTGCCGCGAGGAGAGCACACGTCGCGCTTGACGCGCCTCTGCGCAAGGCGTTCCTGAGCGCGCTCTCGGAGCGCGACGACACCGCTGCAATCTGCGCCGACGCCAAAGGCAACCCAGAGCCGGACGCATGGGTCGACGAGGCGAAGACCAAGGTGGGCTACGAGATCAACTTCAACCGCTACTTCTACGTCTATACGCCGCCCCGGCCGCTGGGCGAGATTGAAGCGGACCTTGAAGCGTCGGAGAAGCGGATCCTTGAGCTTCTGGGACGTGTTCGGAAGAAGTAGGGGCGCAATCTGTCCATGCTCGCAAGGACACAAGTCCTATATCTGTCCTTGCGCGTAAGGA
>JAURYZ010000274.1 GCA_030653635.1 Coriobacteriia bacterium
TTGGACCGCCGCGAGCACCGCCTGCGTGCGATCGGACTGGCCCATTTTGCGAAGAATCCGGCTCACATGCGTCTTCACGGTCGTCTCCCCAATCCACAGCGCGCGGCCGATCTCCTTGTTTGAAAGCCCCTTGGCCATGAGCTTCAGGACCTGCAGCTCACGTTCCGAAAGGAGGTTCAAGAGCACCGGGTCGGGCTCGTTTTGCACGGCGGTCTTGCCGGCGATGACGCGCGCCGCGATACCTGAATCAAAGACTGACTGTCCTTCGGCGACGGTCCTCACCGCCTGAGCGAGCTGCTCGGGCCTTGTGTCCTTGAGGATGTAGCCGCTCGCCCCGGCAGCTAGGACTCCGAACATCTCCTCCTCGTCGTCAAAACTGGTGAGAACAAGGATCGGCAGTTCCGGGTCGATCTGTCGCACTCGTCGGCAGGTCTCTACTCCCCCAATGCCCGGCATTCGAAGATCGAGTAGTAACACGTGAATCTTCGTGCTCTTCATGAGCTCGAGCACCGTCTCGCCGTCGGGAGCCTCCGCGACTACCTCGATGCCGTCCTCACCCTCAAGAAGTGTGCGCAGTGCAAGACGCACCAACTCGTGGTCATCGGCAATCATTACGCGTATCGCTTGCACAGGTATCCCCCTCAAACCGGAACGACCACATCTACCCTAGTTCCCTGGCCCGGCGCGCTGACGATGAGCAGCTCGCCGCGTTCGACGCGCACACGGTGCTCGATGCTTCGCAGCCCGATCCCGGACTCGCTGGGGACGCGCGCACGCGCATCTGCCAACGCGAATCCCGATCCGTTGTCCGTGACGACCAAACGTACCGCGTCCGACTCGTAGGTTAGAAACACGCTGAGCTTCGTCGGAGCGGCATGCTTCATCGAGTTAGCCACGGCTTCTTTTGCCACGCGATACAGACACGCCTCAAGTGAAGGAGTAAGGGTCCTTCTTTCGCCGGCTACCTTGATCTCGGCATGCACAGCGTCGGCAGGACACATCTCATGGAGCCAGTACTCTATGGCTCCGATAAGCCCCAGCTCCTGAAGCTTGAGAGGTCTCAGGTCGTAGATGAATCGGCGCAACTCGCTTCTACTGAGGTCGACCTGCTCCTGCAGATCGCCCAGGCGCTCCGATACACCCTCGGGATCACGCAGGACCTGCTTGCGGCAGACTTCGAGGCCAAGCGCCACACTGAACAAAGACTGCGATATGCCGTCGTGCATCTCCCGGGCAATCCGGTCGCGCTCACTGGCGAGCAGGACGTAGCGCGTCTCCTCGGCGAGTCGGGCGTTCTCGATGGCTGTGGCGGCAAAGGCGCCTAGAATCGAGAGAAAGTCGATCTGCGCCGGGCCGAAACGATGCTCGCGTGAGTTTATGGCCGCCAGCAATCCGATCGGGCGATTCCTCACACTGATCGGCACACACAGCAGCCACGCATCGTTCTCGTGATTGAGGTCCAGATACGTCTCGCCGCTCTCGAACACCTGAGACGCAATCCCTTGCAGCTGGGTGGCCCACCACGATTGCGGGTGTTCGTCGCGAGCACCTCGAACCACCAGCGAATCCGCATCGAGGTCAGAGCCATGGTCGACGGTCAAAACAAGCACGGCCTTCTCAGTGTTGGTGATGCGCTTGGAGCGTTCCACAATCGTCTCGAGCACTTCGTCGAGCGATACGGTCGACGACACCGCATCAGCGACGTCGTTCAGCGCAGCGATCTGATCCGCTTGCGCGCGCCTTGTGAGCACGGCGGTCGCCGAGGCCACCAGCCTGCGCCAGCTCCGTATCCATGGCACGGCACGCCTAAACGGGTCGGCCATGCGAACCGACCGCAACGCAACGATTGCAGTCGTCTCAACGCCGTCGACCCGCTCATTGAGCTGATTGGATTCCTCGAGACCCATCCCCACGACTTCTCCCTCGATGAACCTAGAGACGCTCCCCCAAGTAGTCCCCAGCGAGTTCAGCGGTCGCGCTGCCCTTGTCCCGAAAAGCAATAAGCGCACGCCCTCTCCTCTAGAGTATATCCCTGTCGGCCTCCAGCAGGGTGGCTGACGAATCCCCGGGAGTCTCGGGAGTCTCGGGAGTCTCAGCGACATCCCTAGTTGCCTCAAGGAACTCCGCGAGCATGGCGCGAGTCGCGCTCTCGATGCGAGCGCGGACGCGTGGTCCACGCCTCTCCCACAGATCGATGCCGGGCCAGTGGACCAGGTGCCCGAGCTGCCCGTGGGAGATTGCGTCCTGCTCGCAGTGCAGCGCCCTTCCGAGGAGTGCCGGATCGCCGTCACGCATCGCTTGAGCAAGCCACTGGCGCGCGATACGCCTCGCTCCGAGCCATGCGAAGTGATAGCGCTTATTGCGCCACGCGCGACCCGGGAACTCACGGTCCACACGGATATCCGCCGCCGCGATCACCTCGGCCACCGCAGGATCGTAGCCCTGTTCAATCGCCCATCGCTTGGTCATTTTATAGTGCACGTGGCCGTTCACTCGCGCCTCCAACGCAACGCGGCGGACCCTTTCGGGCCCGCCGCTATGTCGATGCTCTTCAAGCGCTTCAGGCCAGGGTCACTCCACCCGAATCTGCGACGGTCGGTGGCTCGGGAGCGACGGTGTCGGACTCGGCTTCCTGCGCATCATCCTCGCCCGCTTCAGGCTCATCGGGGGGCTTGTTCTCCTCGGCAAGTTTCTCGGCCGCCAAGAACGCGTCCCAATCACCGTCGAGCACAGCCAGAAGCGCCGGGCCGACGAGCGTCTCGCGCTCGATCAATACCGCCGCCATGCGATCGAGGTGCTCACGATGCCCGGTCAGGACCACCCGAGCCTGCTCGTAGCCCTCGGCGATAAGCCGCGCGATCTCTTTGTCGATCTCATAGGCTATCTCAGGCGAGTAATCGGCATTGGCCGAGAAATCCCTGCCGAGGAACACCTCGTGGTTCGCGTCACCGAAGGTCTGCGGGCCGAGCTTCTCGCTCATGCCGAAACGCGTGACCATCTGCTTCGCAATCTTCGTGGCCCTCTCGATATCGCTGCTGGCTCCGGTGGTGATGTCCCCGATTACGATCTCCTCGGCGACACGGCCTCCGAGCATCTTGGCAATGTCGGCCAGCATAGTGCGCTTGCTCTCAAGGAAACGGTCTTCCTCTGGGATCGACCACGTCAGGCCCAATGCGCGCCCGCGAGGGATGATCGTGACCTTATGGATAGGGTCGGAGTCCGCCAGACGATGGCCGACGATAGCGTGACCCGCTTCGTGATAGGCGATGATGCGCTTCTCGTCGTCGTTGATCAGACGACTCTTGCGCTCTGGACCTGTCATGACGCGATCGATGCCCTCTTCAAGCTCGGTCATGTCGATCTTCTTCTTGCCATGACGTGCCGCAAGCAGTGCCGCCTCATTTACGAGGTTCGCCAGATCGGCACCGGTGAAGCCCGGGGTGCGACGCGCAAGCACTTCGAGGTCGACATCGTCG
>JAURYZ010000283.1 GCA_030653635.1 Coriobacteriia bacterium
GAGACAAGTCTCGTTCAAACAGACGCCGAGATTATGCCGACCTCATCAGACCGGGCACCGCCATCGACCACGCCTTTCGGCCCGAGGTCGGCATAATCCGGACGTCGGCATAATGGCATTTATGCCGACGTCGGCATAAACGCCACAACAACTGCAAGGTGACATGCCTGCGACCAAGCTCCTTGTGCACGTAGGCCCAGTCGGGCTGCCGCGGGTCGGGCGCGACATGCCCCCGTTCGCGATAGAGGCGACGCTCCAGGTCGGTCTCCGACATCGTGTCGACATCGGCCCACAGCAGGCCGGCGGCCTTCAGGCGCGAGATCGTGTCCGAGACCGTGGAATTGGACGCTCCGAGCACACGCCCGATGGCGCGGGCCGACAGACCGGCGTCGGCCAGGCGGCAGATCTCTTTGGTCTTTCGCATGGACAGTCTCCTGTTGGGCATCGGCATCCTCTCGTCGTGTCGTGTGACAAGAGAAGTGTGACGATACCGTCCATGCGTCGTCTGGGTTCAGGCTCCCTGTAGGCCTCGATCACGATTCCGCTCGGAAGGGCCGAAAGTGTGCGCCTTCAGAACGGAACGGTGTGCGACTTGCAGCGGAACACTGTGCGATTTGGAGCGGAATGCTGTGCGATTTCCACCGGAATGCTGTGCGACTTCGGGCGGAATCTGCAGGGGATCCGCAAGTTCAAGAGTGTCGCGCAGAAGGCTCGCACGAACGGTGCGAAGGAGAGCGACACTCGACTCATCGTCTCTTCGATCGTGAGCGATGTCCTTGGATGGGACGCCTTCGACAATCTCACCGGCGAGTTCCGCATCAAGGGCAGCTTCGCAGACTTCGTCATCCGCAAGGACGGCAAGCATTTCGTCATCATCGAGGTCAAAGCTATAGCGTCCAAGCTGAACGACAACCATCTCTATCAGGCCGTCTCCTACGCCGCGAGTGAGGGCGTCGAGTGGGTCATCCTCACCAATGGCGCTGAGTGGCAGCTCCACCGGGTTCTCTTCAACAAGCCGGTTGAGAACGAGCTGGTATTCGAGGTCAGCCTTCTCGACGAGGATATGAAGCCCAAGGACAAGGTTGATCTGTTGTACCTGCTGACGCCGGAAGCACAGCGTAAAGACGAGCTCGAATTGTTCTACCAGCGTACGCGGGCTCTGGCGTCGACCAACATCGCGAAACTTCTGCTCAGCGAGTCTGTGCTCACCAAGTTGCGTGCTGAGATCAAAGCGGATTCAGGCAATCGCATCGCGCTCGACGAGCTCGCGGAGATCCTGGTCGGCTGCGTGATTCGTCTCGATGCTCAGGGTGATCACGTCAGCAAGCAGCTGAAGCGTGTCCAGAAGGCGGCCAGGGTGCCGCGCAAGCCAGCCGTTGTTTGTGCACCGCTTTTGGCGACTGACTAAGCCTGCCTGCAACGTGTCGGCTGCTTCCTAACAAGCGCATCAACACGCACGAGGCGTACTAAGAGAGGCGTATCGCTCGCGCGTTATGCCCAATCACGTTGGGTGCACGGGGCGACAGGATCGGGGGGAGCACGATGGGCGGGTCGTCAGCGAACAACACACGCACCGCGCTCTGGATTGTCGCGTTCTTCCTCGGATGGCCCGTCGTGGCGTGGCTTGCTGTCGCTGTGGGGGTGCTCGTCTTCATGACCAATTCCGGGACCGCGGTCGCGGTGGCCGTCGAGGCGGCGGTCGCGATCGGTGCGGCCTGGCTCCTTGGGGGGTTCGCCATCCGTCGCGGTGCACCGCTCGAGGTTTGGATTCCTGTCGCCATCGGCTCGCTTATGCCGGTCGCGTTCTCCGCTTCTGTGGGGCTAGGCGACTTCGAGCTGTATCGGCTTCTATGGATCGACACCTACTGGCTGCTCTGTGCCCTGGTTGCCGCCATCGCAGGGCCAGCTCTTGCTGTCTGGGTGCAATGGCGTAGGTCCACAGCGGCGGCGGGTGGGGTGGGGTCGGCGACCGGCACCCAACTAGCAACAGCAGACGGCCAGGAGCGCTAGACTCAAGAAGGCGCTGAGCCGCTGCTCAAGCCCAATCACGTTAGACAGAACACCTACGGGGGCGGGGGTCGATTTGGAATCGCCAGAGGAGTGTCGGGTCGCTGCGCTTGAGATCGCTGCGGCGCGCGCGGAAACGCTAGCCGCCGCGCTGGATGGCGGTGTCGAAGTCGAGACCCGGAATGGCTGGCCGGCCGCGATGGTGTGTGCACACTACGCGATGCGAACTTCACGCACACTGTCAGCCGCCGTTCATCTGTGTGCGAACTCTTTCGGCGTTGAGTCTCAGTCGCTTCTCAGAAACATGTCACAAGATATGGTTGAGGTTCGCTATATCGCGACCGATCCGGTGGTTCTGAGCGAACAGTGGCGGGTTCATGAGAGTAGGCGCCGCTACTACGTGTACAACTCTCGCGTCGAGCTTCAAGAGATGGACGAGCCGGAAGATCTGAATGAACTTGAACAGCTCATCGAGAGTGACTGGAATGAGGCTCGCGATCTGGCCGCGGCGAAGTTGCACAAGGAACCCAAGAATGTCAGCAACCGTGAGGCTCGCAGGTACTTGCTCAAGGACCGCTGGACGCGGCTGAACATCCATCAAGTCGCTGAAGCGGCTACTCAGAAGTACCCTGACACCATGGAGCTGTTTGAGTGGTACCCGTACCTGTCAGATCACGCCCATGGCAGTGCCGGACTGACGGGCGACTACCTTCAGAAGCAAGGCTCGCAGCTGTTCGTGAAGGATCACAGGGATCCGCGATTCAAGAGCGGGTCCATGGCGGTGTCGGCGCTTGTTCTCGCTCACTCCGTCCTCGTCGGTCTTAATGATATTGGTCTGAAGTGCGACCCAGAATCGCTGATCGCGGACTTGCCGTTCAGCGGTCCCGAGTTCGATGACCTGTGAGGCCGCCGTCTGTCTAACAAGCGCATCAACACGCACGAGGTTATCGTACTAAGAGAGGCGCATCGCTCGCGCGTTATGCGCAACACGTTATCTTCACGGCTACATCTCCTCGCCAAAGCCTTTCACACTGCGCGAGAAGAGCGTGGAATATGTGGGGCGACATCGGCCGCCTCAGGGCTCGCAACACAACAGGGCGACCGGCAAGCTTTGGGCTCGCACCTCGTCGTGGGTCACGGTCGCCGGACCTGGGAGGTATGGCCGTCGGCTCCGCCTCCGCCCTGATCGCCGGAAAGCTAACAGGCGCATCGACTCAGACAAACCGGCCGTGTGAGGTATTCTTGGCTTGAGAGTGCGCGATGGCCGGTTTGCTGGTCATGCGCAGAGACGTTAGCTGGAGCGATGCACGCGGGAGGGGGACTGGGCGTTGATAACGGATGTCCCATCCGAAGCAGATTTCGTGGAGACAGGTCTCTCGCTCTTGGGCTTCGCGTGGGACAAGGCGATAGAGCTGCTCGGGGATCTCGAGAACGCTCGCCACTACGGCGTCGATGATTCTGAGGCGACGGCCGCATTCTGGACCGCGGCGAGGCAGACACTGCTTGTCACCACCACGGTCGCCCAGCAAGCGCTGGAATTCATCCTCAAGGGCAGGATTGCTGCAGTGAGCCCTTACCTGCTCATTGCGGGTCAGCCTCGAGAATGGCCCCGCGGGGTCTACACGAATGTGCCATTTGCAGAATTCAGGACTATTGACGCACAGGACCTGATTCACGTTCATGACACGGTCGCGGAGGTTCCACTTCAGGAGGCGTTCGTGGCGAAGTTCGATGAACTCCGTCGAAAGCGCAACTCGATAATGCACACGGTTGATCGTCGGGTTGAGGCCCGCGCCGGCGACATCCTGCGCGACATCTTGTTGCTCTATTACCAGCTCTTTCTAGGCGGCGACTGGGTAGCCGTGCGTCGGCAGTATCTTGAACGTTCGCCAATTGCGGAGTTGCACTCGACGGACTTCGTCGAGCAGCAGTTGGTTTGGGAGATTGAGCAGGTCCTTGGTCTGCTGACGAACCGGCAGAAGCAGGAGTACTTCGGGCTACCGGCGAGACAGCGCAAGTACATCTGCCCCGAGTGCGCTCGTAACAGTGACCATCTCGAACTACTCCCAATGACTGCCGTGCTCAGGCCGAATGCCTCTAACTCAACAACGGTCTTCTGCTTTGTGTGCGGTGAGACGACGCTGGTCGCACGCGAGCCGTGCCAGAGAGGCGACTGTCCCGGCAACGTCGTGAGCGACGACGAAGGCCAGTGTCTGACCTGTGGACTCTACGGGCCCGGCTAACAAGCGCAGCAGAGCGCCAGGAGCTGTATTGTGATGAAAGCGCTGAGCGCCTGCTCAAGCGCAACACGTTAGGTGCACCAGCGGCAAAGGGGAGCCATGATGCGCGGCAGAGAAGCTCGAATTGCACTAGCCGGCCCGATTGCACTCATCGCAGCGATGCTGACTGTGGCAGTGAGCATAGCGCTGTCCGATCTGCCGCCGGGGTTCGCAGTAGCCGTCTTCGCCGTACCCCCTGTCGCCTTATGCTTCTGGGTCTGTTCG
>JAURYZ010000284.1 GCA_030653635.1 Coriobacteriia bacterium
TCAAGGTCGGTACGCCCCTCATCGGAAAACCGCGGTCGAACACACTTACGATAGCCGAGGGTCGGTATGCGGGCAATGCGGGCCAGCATTTCTGGCCGTCGGAATCCATTCACTATTAGCAAATCTCTACCAAAGTATCAGCACAGGTGATACTATAGCCACAGATCCTATCGAGGAGTGCGTCTGTGGACCTGCAGGTACGTGATGTCAGAGATTCTTGCGAGCAGCTCATCACGGTGACACCGGGATGCAAGGCCGATGTTCTGGCCGCCTCGTATTACGAGTCGGGCCTGCACTGCGGCGAGGCCGTGGTTCGAGCGGTGAACGAAGTCGCCGGCACCCCGATGCCCCCAGAGGTCTTTCGCATGGCCTCGGGTTTCTGCGAGGGCATCAGTGGTTCACGTTGCACCTGCGGGGCGATGGCCGGTGGTGTGATGGCGATGGGGCTTGTCGGTGGCCGAACCGGCTCCGAGCAGCCGTGGGAGCCGATCTGGGAAGCGACAGCCACATTGCGCTCCCGATTCGCCCAAGATCAGGGAACCACCCTGTGTGATCAGATCTCCGAGACCCATGGCGGGATGGACCATCCCATGCGCTGGGCGCATTGTACCGAGCTAGTGGGTCGTACCGCGCGCTGGGTCGTCGAGATCGCCGAGGAGAACCACTGGCTGTAAGGCCGCGTAGCGCTCGCGAGCCCGCAAGGCTACCCTAGTCGCATGACCTCACTGCCCGACATCGCGAGCGCTACTTTGAATCGCTACGACATGCTGCCGCAAGGAGCAATCGTCGTGGTCATGCTCTCGGGCGGGGCGGACTCAGTCTCACTGCTACTGGTCCTAGCGGCCATGGCTCCACGCGCAGGACTCAAGTTGAGTGCCCTGCATGTGAATCACCAGCTACGTGCCGGAGCGTCAGATGAAGATGAGTCCTTCGTGCACGAGTTGTGCGCATCGCTTTGTATCCCCTTGCGGGTTGAGCGCGTCGCTGTGGGCAAGCTTGCCGAGCAGGAGGGTCTGAACCTCGAGGACGCTGGACGCCGCGTGCGCTACGAGCTTGCCTCCGAGGAGATCGACGCGCGTTGCGCCGCCGCTGGCGAGCCTGCCGACATGGGTAGAATTGCGGTTGCGCACACGCGCGACGACCGCACGGAGACCTTCATGATGAGGTTGGCACAAGGTGCCGGAGCCACGGGCCTTAGCACACTGAAGCCCCGCCGTGACAGGATCGTCCGTCCGCTCATCGAGGCAGGTCGCACAGATGTTCGTGAGTATCTGGATTTCCTCGGCCAGTCTTGGCGCGAGGACGAGAGCAACTCAGACACCTCGCGATTGCGGGCATGCGTGCGCCACGAGCTGCTTCCTGTCATGCGAGCGATCAACCCGCAGTTCGACACATCCCTAGCACGCACGATCGAGGTCCTTGCCGAGGAAGACCTGCTGCTAGCTGAGATGGCGCATGCGTTCGCCCATGATTTCGCAACGAGTTCTGGAGAACGTGTGGAGTTCGACTGCGCGATGATGGCGACACTGTCATTGCCGATGAGGCGAAGAACGGTGCGTAGCGCCGTTTTGGATGCTTTTCCTGAAGCCTCTAGACTCAAGTTCGAGCACGTGGAGGCGCTTGTTCTAGGTCTTGCGACCGAGGGCTTTGCTCGTGACCTTCCTGATGGCCTGCGGGCCGAACAGCGGTACGGTACAATGTCGGTCTCCCGCACGGTCGAGGGGAACCGGTCGGTGGCATCTAGTTTGCTCTCAATCCCTGGTATCGCCGACCTTGGTCCTGCGGGCACCATGCACGTCAACAGGGTCGAACCGGTGATCGGGGACGCGGGTCCTGATATCGCGGTCATCGATTCCGATGCGGTTGGCGGCGAGCTTTCGGTGGGCCCGTATCGTGAAGGCGATCGGATCTCTCCGCTGGGCATGGGGGGCAGCAAGAAAGTATCTGACCTACTGATAGACTCGAAGGTCCCGAAGGCGCTTCGGCACAAGATCCCGGTCGTCAGGGACGGCGATCGGATTGTTTGGGTTGCGGGGGTCAGGATGAGTGAGTCGTACAAGGTGACACCAGCTACCAAGGACGCCATCAGGCTTGTGTGGGAGCGTAAACCAAACGTCGCGGACTCGATCCGCGGCCAGGAAAGAACGGAAGCGACGGATGCACCCTGACCTCGAGACAATAGTACTCACCGAGGCACAGATCACCGAGCGTATCAGGGATCTCGGCGAGCAGATCAGCGCAGACTACGGCGATGAGCCTGTGTTGCTCATTGCGGTTCTTCGTGGCGCAGCCCTGTTCGTGGCCGATCTGGCACGCGCGATCGATTCGCCCGTCGAGATCGACTTTATGGCTGTTTCCAGCTACGGCTCTTCGACCAAATCATCGGGCGTCGTTAGGATCATCAAGGACCTCGACGAGACCATCGAAGGGCGCCACGTGCTGGTGGTCGAGGACATCCTAGACACGGGGCTCACGCTCAAGTACCTCCTCAAGAACCTCGCATCACGTGGACCCGCTTCACTCGAGGTGGTCACGCTGTTGAGCAAAGAAGGCAAGCAGAGGGTACCTATCTCGTGTAGGTATATCGGTTTCGACGTGCCGGACGAGTTCGTGGTCGGGTATGGATTGGATTACGCCGAGCGCTATCGGAATCTTCCGTATATCGGCATCCTCAAGTCCGAGATCTACTCGGACTAGGCGTTCACCCGCCGAAGACTCAGGAGCCCGTGGAACGTGAACAAGAACCTCAGAACGATCATGCTGTATCTCCTGCTTCTCGCAGGATTGGTCTACGTATTCGCTGGCATGATGGAGACAACCGCCAAGCCATCGGAACTGTCGACAAGCCAGTTCAGAACGGCCGTTACCGACGGCATGGTCAAAGACGTTACTTATCACGCCGCAGAGGCGAACATCGACGGCCAGTACTGGTCTGACAAGGCTGCCAAGGCTAAGGGCGATGAAGGGCTCAAGCCGTTCACATCGACCTACGTGGGCGCCGACACCCTCAACGAGTTGATGGCGGCTAACCCCGACGTCAAGTACACAGTCGACCCCAAAGCCGCCTTCTCGTGGGGGTCGCTTCTGATCAATTTGCTGCCGATCCTCTTCCTCGCGGGACTCATGTTCTACGTCCTGACTCAGATGCAGGGCGGCAACTCCAAGATCATGAGCTTCGGCAAGGCCAAGGCCAAGCGTATGACCCGTGATCAGCCGAGGATCACCTTCAAGGACGTCGCGGGTGTGGACGAGGCCATCGAAGAACTGCATGAGATTAAGGAGTTCCTCGCGAACCCCGGCAAGTTCCAGGCGCTGGGTGCCAAAATCCCCAAGGGTGTCTTGCTCGTGGGCCCTCCGGGTACCGGCAAGACCCTGCTCGCTCGTGCCGTGGCCGGAGAGGCCGCAGTCCCGTTCTTTTCGATCTCGGGTTCCGATTTCGTGGAGATGTTCGTGGGCGTTGGCGCTTCGCGCGTGCGTGATTTGTTCGAGCAG
>JAURYZ010000286.1 GCA_030653635.1 Coriobacteriia bacterium
CGAAATCGACCGCATCGACAAAGCGTGCGGCAACGGCGTTGGGCTGGTCAGCCACAGTTCCCCTCCCCAGAAGACCCAATTTTGCGGCGAGCAGAAACTGGCCGATCCGCGTGCATCCCCGCTCATCTCGATGCTAACACATCGGGCGTCCGGGCGAACGCCGTTCGCGGGCCGATTTCGGAACGTTCGCGGAACCGGGCGAGGGCTCGCCTATGCGCCTGCGAGAGCAGCGCCCTGCCCCACGCGCCAACGGTGGTAGCCGACCACGAACTCGTCAATGTCGCCGGAGAGCACCGCGTCGACGTTGCCGGTCTCGATGCCGGAGCGCACGTCTTTCACGAGCTGGTACGGGTAGAGCACGTAGTTGCGGATCTGGCTGCCGAACGAGATCTCCAAGCGCTCGCCGCGCAGCTCGTCGATCTCCGCGCGGCGCTTGGCCTCGGCGATCTGGTAGAGGCGCGAACGCAGGATGACCATCGCGCTTTCCTTGTTCTTGATCTGCGACTTCTCATTCTGGCACGTGACCACAAGGCCACTAGGAATGTGGGTTATGCGGACTGCAGAATCCGTCGTGTTGACCGACTGACCACCCGGGCCGCTGGAGCGGTAGACATCGATGCGCAGGTCCTCATCGCGGATCTCGACGACGATGTCACTCGGGAGCACCGGCAGCACCTCGACGCCAGCGAAGGTCGTCTGGCGGCGCTTCTTCTCGTCGGTGGGGCTGATGCGCACAAGCCTGTGAACACCCACTTCCGAGGAGAGCATGCCGTAGGCGTTGCGCCCGTGCACGGTGAAGACCGCGCGGTCCAGGCCAAGCTCGACACCTGCGGGCGCGTCGTGCAGGTCGATCTTCCAGCGCTTGGACTCGGCGTACTTCGTGTACATCTTGAAGAGCATCTCGGTCCAATCCTGCGCCTCGAGCCCGCCTTGGCCGGGCGTGATGGTGAGGATCGCATCTCCCGCGTCGAACTTGCCGGTGAACCAGCTCGAAACCTCAAGGCCGTTCACCTGTTTGGACAGGTCGCGCAGCGCCACCTCGACCTCGGCGGCCATGTCCTCATCGGCATCGGAAAGCGCGAGCTCGTTGGCGACCTCGGTGTCCTCGAGCAGGGAGACGACCGCTTCGTAGGTCTGGATCTCGTCGCGCAACACGGAAAGCGACGCCATGGTCGCTTGTGCGATGTTCTGGTCGTCCCAGAAGCCGGGCTGCGCAGTCTTGGCCTCAAGCAAGGCGATCTCGGCGCGCTTGGCCTCCAGATGCAGGTACTCGGCCATGCGGTCCACGCGTTGGCGTAGAGCGGCTATGTCGTTGGTGCGATCGGTGATCATCGGTTCACTTTCGTGCGCGGGAACGCCTGATTTCAGGCGGGATTGGGCAGTGGGATTGTAGCACGCGGGACGGGCATGGGCAGACCGGAGGGTGGCGTCAGCGCAGCCCAGGCATTAGTCCTCTCCACTGCCATCCGCGCACAGCCACTCCCGAATCGAGGTTAGAACGTGCTCGGCCGTTTCAATCGCGGCCAGTGCCTCGCATCGGCACGACCAACCTCACGAAGCGAATCGCTGTGCGGTGTCGGTCGAATCCGCGAGGTCGGTACCCTTGGTGCAGCATGACGGCGAGGCACGCCTGCAGACCCGCATCGTGGGCGATGGCCAGGGCCCAGTCCAAGTCAATCCCCTGGACGCATCGTGCGGTTCGAAGATCGTGCCCGGCTCGCTCGAGTGCGTGATCGCAACCCCCCGGATCAGCCGGTACCTGACGAACCAGTCCCTCTCGCTCCAACTCGCTCAAGCCCATCCGCATCCCCGATCAAGATGATCTTGGGGCCGCGCATCACTTCCTGCATGAATGCGTCGCCGGCCCGCAGGCGCTTTCCAACCTCCTGCGTAGTGAACACCGACGGCCTTACCGGTCTCTTGCTCATCTCTTGCACCTCGCGAACCACGGCGTATACAGCACGGGGAAGCTTGGGGCCGATGACCATGAGATCGACGTCACTCATCGCATCATCGGTTCCAGTAGCCAGCGACCCGTAGATGAATGCGAAGACCACGTCCGGCAGGTCCTCAAGAGCGCAACGCAGGGCCTCCGAGACTCCGGACGACTTCAGAAGGAGCGCACGCAACTCAGGAAACAGGAAGTGCTCCTGGTTCGCATGGAGCAGACGGCTGGTTCCGACACGTTCGTCGAGCACGATCTCGGTCTCAAGCAGCCTCACCATCTCCCGCTGAACGGAGTTGGGGCTCACGCCGAGCAGACGCGCGGCTTCGCGGACCCCGATCCTGCGCTCCGGCTCGGCCAGAAGTAGCGACAAGAGACCCACACGTGTCCGTGATCCGAAGAGTAGCTCGATGCTCATGTGACTATTGTACCGCTTTTGTATACAATCGTACAATCACTGTGTACATCGTAGCGCCGCGTCAACACGAAGGGCCGGGCAAACGCCCGGCCCTTCATAACTCACAAGACAGAACTACGTGCCTTTCGTGCTACGGAAACATCATCCACAGGTCGCGGAAGTCCTCGTAGGCGGGCGCGGAGACCGCGCTCTCGCCGCCGATGACCCAGCAACCCCAGCCTTCATGCATGTTGAGAAGGTTGGCGTTGTAGCCGATGCTCCCACTGTCCTCGAAGAACCCAATGACCTCGGGGTGAAGGGCCCCGGGCTTGGTGAGCAGCGTCGGCGCTTTGGTCATCGCCGACATCGCGGCAGACGCCAGAGCATCCGGGAACGCCTCTCCGGACACGAGCTGGCACGTGGTATCCCTCATGCCGAATTTGTCCACGCCATACTGCGCGACGAGACGCGCAGTCTCGTATCGCGTGTCGCCTGCCAGAACCTCGACGTTCGCGGTCCCGACTGCGGAACGCAGCTCGTCGAGCGCCACGTCACCGACCACGCTCGTCCCGCCCACAACCACGACAGACGTGATCGCGTTGTTCGCGATCCAGTCCATGGTCACGTCGGGGACGTCGTCGCTCTTGGTCATGAGCACAGGGCTCGCGTTGAAGCCCGCAACCGGTGCGGCGGCGATCGCATCTGGCCACGAGTAACCGCTCACCACGAACGCAGTCGAGCTGACACCATCGATGCCAGCTGTGAGGGTGGCGATCTCAGCTGCCGTGGCGAACCGATCGGCTCCCGCAATGCGCTCTACGTTGGTCACACCCGGCACCGTTTCCAGATCCGCCACGACTGCGTCGCTGACCGCAGCCGGGCCGCCCAAGACGAAGATCTCGATATTGTCGTTGTCGTTCCAGTACTGGGACTCGGTGAGGCGCACGACCTCGTCGTAGGTCGTCTCAGAAAGATAGTCCTTGTGCGTGAGCAGCAGCACCGAACCGTCACTGAGAGAGGCGGCGGCCGCAGCACCTCCCGCAAGGGCATCCCAAGGCGAGTAGCCGTTCGCGATCAGGATCTTGTTCGGGCCGTAATCCGAGCCGTACGAGGGGCTGTTCGTGTTGTCGTACATGAGCGACGTTACCGCTACCGCCGTCGCGATGCGGTCCTTGCCGGCCACTCGACGGGCATCACCGAGTGTGATGTGAAGCAGATAAGCGTACGAGTCGTCACCGTTGTTCTCCGCCCGGATGTAGTACTCGCCGGGTGCCGGAGCCACGTAGTAGAGATTCGAGGAGTACGTCTCCCACCAGACAGCCGAATCGTCACAATAGGCCAGCTGGGTGCCTACGGCATCCTCGATGTAGAGCATCGGGTCGTAGAAGCCCATACCAAGCCGCTGATTCTCGACAAAGATCGGCGTGCCGGTCTCCTCGATCGTCACTTTGACGTAATCCGACTGCTCCGCGACCCCGTCGTGCTCACCGAGATCGTGGAATGTGTGCATCGACGTCCATGTGTTGCCGTCGGTTCCCGGATCGTACACGGTCGCCGTGGTCGTCGTGTCATCGGACTCGTACGCGTCCTCGGGCGCGATCAACTGTGCTTGCACCCCTCCGGCAACTGCTGCGAACGGCACCAGAGCGCCGATCAACACCGTTGCGACGGATAGCGCTATGACCTTGCGAAATACGTTCATAAAGACTCCCCTTTCCTCAACTACCTGTTTGTGCCGCCCGATTCACCATCATTTCGAGCGCCCCACCATCTCTTCTT
>JAURYZ010000287.1 GCA_030653635.1 Coriobacteriia bacterium
CTGCGGTTCGAGACCTTGCCCCGGCCTTTGTGGATCGCGCCCTGTGGTCCTTCCGTGGCCACACGCTTACGCAGCCGCTTGAACTGCCTATCACTCAGTCCAAGCCGCCGGGCTCCCTCGGAATTGGTGATCCGTCCGGCCCGTGCCGTCTCGATTGTCTGCAGCCTGCGCATCTCCTTCATCGTCAACGTGATCGTCTCCCTGTCCATAGGGTGACATTCTCACGTGACAGCTAGGGGTGACATTTCTATTTGCCTACCACACAGGAGTGCGCGGCTCGTTTGCGTAGAGGATGATATCTGCATAGCTCTTGGGAAGCTGCCGACCCTTGCGGGCGGCTTCTGCTTCCTCGTCGAGCAAGGCAACTTTGGCCCAGATGCGCGAAATCATCTCTTGGAGCAAGTCGAAACACGAGCGGGTGAGAGACAGCAAGTACTCAATCTCGGTTTCTGCGAACCGAGGCGCTAACCCATCAGGTACCAGAGCGGAGTGGTCAAAGAAGAAGCGTAGTTTGGCGACACTCGTGCCCATGTCGTGGAAGTCGTCACAAATTGCGCCGATCCACGGACATACGTCTGGCCAGCTGCCGCGTTGCCACATGAACTCCACGAACGGCACGAGCAGATCTGAGTCATCGACCGGGGCCTTCGCTACGTAATCCACGTAGCTGGCGTTCGAGGGACGCATCTCAAAGATGTCATCGCCCGCCGGTACCCAGAGATGCCAAGAATTGCCGTCCCATAGCGGCATGAGGTTCGGGATTCGGTCGCCCAACGCATCGACGTCTAGATAGGTGACCTTGCGGAGCTCATCGCGCGTGACGTACCTCACCGATTCCCCCAGTTCCACCTAACGTGTTTGCGCTTAACTCGTGCGCTTGCGCTTCCATTATGCGACATCATGCGCGCATCGAGTGTTGCTCCTATGTCAACTCTACACCGCAACCCCTACGATACCTCCCGTGAAATCGGCCGTGACCACAGTCGCCATCCGTACTTTCTCGCCCCTGAGCATCGTCTTGTAGAGCGTCCGCGAGATGTAGCGCTTCAGGCATCTGAGCGCTTCGCGCTTGCTCATCCCCTCTCCCCTCTTGCGCTCCATGAACGCGATCGCCGGCGGATGCATGCGCGCCTGCGTGACCGCGATCATGTGGATCGTGGAGTTCAGGGAGCGGTTACCGGTTCGGTTCAGGCGGTGTCTGTCCGACTTGCCCGATGAGACCGGGAGCGGGGCGGTGCCGACATGCATGGCGAACGCCGCATCGCTCCTGAAGCGTGACGCGCCCGCTGTCTGGCCGACGAGCTGCGCGGCTGACAGTGCCGAACACCCTGCTATCTCCATGAGCTCGGGCGCCAGGACTCTCATCCGATCGCGGATCTCACGCTCGAGGTCCCGGATGCTTCTCGTAAGATCGCGACAGCGCCCGACCTGCTCAAGTGCGATGCGCCGGCGCATGCTCTCAGGCAGCGACTGGAGTACGGTCTGAAGCCTGTCGAGCCAGATGTAGCGGTCGAGCACGCGCGGTGGCAGCTCGAGTCCGACCTCGAGGTCGTGGCAGTTCCACCGGAGGCGCTTTTGGATGCGCTGGCGCTCTGCGACCAGGTCATCGCGGTGATCGACGAGCAGACGTACGTCGTGCTCGGGGCCTGTCAGGGTCGCATGTGGCAAGGATGGCTCACGCAGCGCGGCACGGGCGACAGACGCCGCGTCGATGGGGTCGGACTTACCGTACGTCCTGGCCGAGGCACGAGCGCCGGCCATCATCTTGGGCGGAACGCGTACCACGGTCTCGCCGCGGGGGAGCAGATGACGCTCGAGCCGGCCCGAGACATGGCGGCAGTCCTCGACGGCGAAGTACCGATCCGAGCTCAGTGCCCGGGCCCACGAGAGGAGCCGGTCGTGCCCGGCTTCATCGGTGGTGACGGTCACCTCTTCAAGGACCACACCCGTCGCCGCTTCGATCGCCACTGCAGTGTGGGTCTTCATATGTGGGTCGATGCCGATTACGATCATGACTGTCCCCTTCCGCCGGATGCTGACCGATCGCGGGGACCGCCGAAGGACACGCCTTAACTGGGGCCTCTGGCCAGGCTCCTATCAGGTCACGACGGCGACCCCTCGGATCTGGCGGTGGGGGACGTAACAGCAGACGGTCAGCTCACACTCGAGCGACAGAAGCGCGGGTGAGTCACCCCCCCACCGGATCCGAGGCTACCTGACTCGCGTCAGATATCCCACGGGGGCAGAGTGACATTAAGAAGCGCGGGTTAGGCTCCTTCGGCTAACGTCTGAGCCGCCTTCGCTGGGAACACGTATGCCCCTTGCAGCAAATGCTCGACGACATCCATGGCCAGCAGTAACTGCTCTAGGTCGTGCGGCTTGACCTCATGTGCGGCCTTGTTGCCCAAGATGCGGAGCTGATGCAGAACGGCGGCACCACTGGGAGTAAGCAGCTGCTTGCCTACGAGGTCATCAATTCGCTTCTCGAGGTCCTTGCCCTCCGCGTTCAAATCCTTGCATACGGTCTCAACGATGGCACGGATCCCGATTCCGACAAGAACCGGCGAATCGTTCACGAGAGCCTGCTGGGTCTCCTGGTATATGCGACGAACGCTTGCTGGCAACAAGTAGACGTCGCCAAGACTTCGGCGACCAACTGCGCGGCGCGGATATAGCTGTTCGGTGATGTCGTGCTCGAGATCTCCCTGGCGGCTTATGGAGATGTCCTCAGAGTTGACGTGTAAGTGCCGAAATGACACCGTCTTGCACCCGTTGCACTCAACAATCTGGTGCTCATCAGTCACCAGATGTCATGCTCTTCGTCCCCGTAGGTGCGTTCGACGGAGTGCAGCAGAGTGTGATGTGTCGGCGTGACGCACCCTGAGCACGGAATCACTATTGGCGCGCCATCTTCTTGGATTGCCACGGTCGTCTTCCCCCTGGTGAGCCTGACCAACGATTGGACGGACTATGTTCCCCCCTGCTCAATCCCGATTTCCAGATAACACCATACGACAACTCGCGATCCCGCGCACTTGCCGCATTGCGAGCCAGACGGGAATCCCTTTGCTCCAGACAAGCGGAGAGGACACTGATATACCGGCACGGAATGTCCATGCGGCAAAGCCCGAACC
>JAURYZ010000291.1 GCA_030653635.1 Coriobacteriia bacterium
CGTTCTTATCACGGGAGACTACGACAGGATGCTTGAGCACAGTGCCTTCCCTGGGCGCGGCATTTCAAAGTCCATATCTGTACCTCTCAAGCGCGACGGTCGTCTCATCGGCGTGTTGAATCTCAATGCCGAATCATCCGAACACGCTTTGTCCGGTGATGACGTAGCCCTAGTCGAACGATACGCGCGGTTGGCGGCACTCACGATCGACAACGCTCGGGTACACGGAGGCACTGAGCGCACCATGTTCGAGCTCATGCATCTGGGCGAACTGGCGCGGACTTTGTCTGGAGAGACGGATCTCGAACAGATCATCCGAACAGCCGGCTCCGTGCTTGAGAAAGCATTCGATTTCGAGATAGGCGGGCTCGTGCTCACCGGGTGGGGCTACGACAGGGCGCTTGCCGTGGTATGTGGCGAGGTGACCGAGTCGGATGTGTCTCGAGTCTTGGGCGAGGCGGCAGGACGAGATTTGATCGATGCCCCGTTCGAGTCCGTACAGCACGTGACTCATCTTGGAACCATCACCGAAGGGTGCCCGTCGAACGACTGGTCGGTACAGGCCATTGCACTCATGGTGCGGGATAACGTCGTCGGGTACACCTTCATCGGGGCTCGCGGCGACGGGATATTCGACCGCGCTGACCACCGTTTGTTGGAGGGGCTCGCGGACCACGTCTCGGTGGCGCTAGCGCGCGCGGTCGTGCTCCAGAAGCTGCGCGACGATCTGACGCGGAGCATCACCGCGCTGTCGGTCAGCATGGACACCACCGAGCGGGCCAATATCGGCCACTCCGAGCGCGTGACCGACTATGCCATGCTACTCGGCCAGCAGATCGGTATGGAGGTCGAACAGATAGAACTTCTGCGTTTCGCGGGTCTCATGCACGATATCGGCAAGAGCGGGATCTCCGAGGAAATCTTGCTCAAACCCTCTCGACTCACCGATGACGAGATGGCCCAGATGCGCAGGCATCCCGAGATAGGTGCGAACATCGTCGAGCAGATCGAGTTTCTAAGCGCACTCACCCCGGTGATCATGCATCACCACGAGCGCTGGGACGGCGATGGCTATCCGATGAAACTCGCCGGTCTGGACATACCGATACTCGCTCGAATCCTAGCGGTGGCCGATTCATTCGATGCGATGACATCCAAGACACCCTACCGTCGTCGGTTGAGCTATGGAGAGGCGCGCGCGGAACTTGAGGGCGGAGCGGGCACGCAGTTCGATCCGACGCTAGTCGAGGCATTCTTAGAGGCCATGGACCGTCGCGCGCTTGCTGGTGCGACTGGGCTTCTTGCGTTCATGCCGAAAGATGGGGCTCAGCTACCCGCGTAGCGCGTCGCGATGGGGACTCATGTGCTAGAATCCGCGCAGCCCGTTGCCCTAGTAGAAGGCATACCTGCCGTGCGCCGAACCACCTACATCGCCCAAGCGGGCGTCATCGCCGCTGTCTACGCGGCATTCACGCTTCTGATTCTCCAGATGCCCAGCCAACTGGGCTGGGGCCCTGTTCAGTTTCGCGTGAGCGAGGCCGTGACGGTCCTTGCCCTGATTACTCCAGCCGCAATTCCGGGTCTGGCCCTTGGAACTTTGGCCGCCAACTCGTTTATGGTCACCCAGCTCGGGCCGATCGCCCTTCTCGACGTGGTGTTCGGTTCGCTGGCTACTTTGATCGGCGCGAGCTGGTCGTGGCGCTTTCGCGAACGCAGGTTGTTGGCGCTCGCCGGCCCCGTCCTTGCCAATGCGCTCATCGTTCCTGCATACCTGCCGGCGATGCTTGTGGGATTCGGTTTCTACCGAATACCGTTTTTGGGACTAGACTTAGAAGGAAGCTGGCTTGCGATGTACGTGTTCGGGGTGGTCGCACTCGGATTAGGTCAGGCAATCGTGGTCTATGGCCTTGGATGGCCCTTGCTAGCGGCGCTCGAGCGCAGTGGCGTGAAGGGTATCCTCGGAAGGTAGACGCAACCGGTGGAGGTTCCGGTGAAGGCTGGGGGAACAGAAAAGGCAATTCAAGTCGCCGCAGCCGCGGAGGATTCGTATCGGCCGCGCGGGTTTCTCATCACCAGCGACAAGGAATCCTGCCGCGAATGCTGGGGCTGCGTCCGCTATTGTCCGGCCCGCGCGATACGTGTTGTGCACGGCCGATCAGAGGTCATCGAGGAGCGCTGCGTCAAGTGCGGCGCCTGTGTCGTTGAGTGCGGCAACGCCGCTCATGGCGTGAGGGACGACACCCCTGCGGTCACCGCGTTGTTGGCGAGCGGCAGGCCGGTGGTGGCGGTGCTGGCATCGGAGTTCATCGCCGCCATGCACCCCATGAGCTCCCAGGAAGTGGAGCGCTCGCTTGAGTCCATCGGCTTTTTCGGCGTGGAAAGCACTTGCCTAGGCGAGGAGATGGTGGCTCTCGAGTACGAACGCAACCACTCCCGCCCGTGCGCGAGTCTCACGCTGCGTTCCACTTGTCCGGTGGTTGTGGACTGGGTCTCTCGCTTCCATCCGTCTTTGGCCTCGACCTTGTCTCCGATCATTCCTCCGTACGTCGCGCAGGCGCGTCTGGTCAAGCAACTGTATCCGGCTGGCACCGCAGTCGTGTACGTGTCACCTTGCTATGCCCGCAAGGACGAGGCATACGACCCGCAGTTCGAGGGTGCGGTGGATGTGGCAATCGACTTCGGAGAGCTTGAGAAGATCGTGCGCCAGGCGCTTCCCAGGCCACCGTATGCGTCTTCCGCTGGTGTCCGCCGCCCGGCGCTAATCAAGGAGATATCGCTTACGGACGGCTTCCCGCGTCGCTCGATATCGACGAGAAATGGCACCGACACGAGCCTCGTGAAGGTTCGCGGCCTACGAGCGCTAGACGAGTTGCTGACCGCCGTCGCGCGTGGCGAGACGGCCCCCGCTGTCATCGACGCTCTCAACTGCGAGGGATGCATCGATGGACCCGCCGTGAGGCCCGGAATGTCGGTGTTCGCCAAGCGCAATGTCATCGCGGCGGAGAGCCGTATGCAGGTCGCGGCACGCGTGAGCACCCGCGAGCTTCTAGGACATCTCCCCCCCGTCGAGCTTCTACGCTCGTTTACGGCGCGTCCGGTCTTGCGACTTGCGCCCAAGCCCGAGCAGGTGGACGAGATGCTTCGCGAGGGAGAGTTCGCAACGCGGGCGGACGTGCTGGACTGCGGCGCTTGCGGCTATCCGACCTGCGAAGAGCACGCGATCGCCATCATCCGTGGCGACTCGTCTTGGGACATGTGCTTTCCCTTGCAGCGTCGCCGCATGAAGGCGACCGCCGAGCAGCTGGAACGTAACGCCACCACCGACGCACTCACCGGCCTTTCGAACCGGCGCGCGTTCGACTTGAGACTTGCCGAGGAGTGCGCCCGTGTCGAACGCTACGGCGGCCAGGTGTCGTTGCTCATGATAGATATCGACGGATTCAAGAGCGTCAACGACACGGCGGGCCATCAGGCTGGCGATGAGGTGCTCCGGCTGGTCGGAGCTCTGTTCAAGACAGGAGTGCGCGAGACCGACCTAGCCTCGCGCTACGGGGGAGACGAGTTCGCCATCATCCTCACCGGGACCGGCAAGACCGCCGCATACGCGGTTGCCGAGAAGATGCGACTGGCTGTTGCCGACGTGCGCCTGGACGAGGGCGGCCTTGACGCGCTACGTATCACGGCGTCGTTCGGCCTCGCGTCTTTGGGCCCCTCGGCAAAGGGCTCGATCGAGCTTATTGAGGCTGCAGACAAAGCGCTCTATCAAGCCAAGCGTGAGGGCCGCAACCAAGTGAGGATTGCTTTAGGCTAGAGGGTCCCTAAGGGGGAGTCAGTGCATCCGGCGGTGCTTTGGGAGCTTCACGGCGACCGCGTCTCATGTCGTCTGTGCCCCAATCTGTGTTCGATCTTTGAAGGCCACACCGGCATATGCGGGGTGCGTCAGGTCGTCGACGGCCGCCTCGTTGCACTCACGTACGGTCGTATCTCCTCGATTGCGGCAGACCCGATCGAAAAGAAGCCCGTATTCCATTACCACCCCGGCTCTTTGGTGCTGTCGATAGGCAGTGTGGGCTGTAGCATGCGATGTGGGCATTGCCAGAACTGGGAGATCAGCCGCGGCGACCCGAACTCGGCCGAGGGGCTACACACAGTCTTGCCTTCCACGATCGCCGACATGGCCGGCAAGTATCGCTGCCCCGGAGTGGCTTTCAC
This sequence comes from Coriobacteriia bacterium, assembly GCA_030653635.1. Lineage (GTDB taxonomy): Bacteria > Actinomycetota > Coriobacteriia > Anaerosomatales > JAHIQC01 > JAHIQC01. The sequence goes on from JAURYZ010000291.1 coordinate 4,213, forward strand.
CTACAACGAACCGATCATCTGGGCCGAGTACGTGGCTGATGTGGCTCGGGCATGCCGGCAGGCAGGCTTGTTCACCGTGATGGTAACGAACGGCTACGTGACCACCGAGGGGCTCGATTTCTTCGGCGAGTTGATCGACGTGTGGCGTGTGGATCTCAAGGGTGCCACTGACGAGACGTACAAGCGGCTGTGTCACGTCTCCTCGGCAGAACCTGTGAAGGCCGCGGCCGAGCGTGCCAAGCATCACTGGGGTATGCACGTCGAAGTGGTCACGAACGTAGTTCCCTCGGTCAATGACTCTGCCGAGGAGCTTACGGCCATGGCCTCATGGATCGTCGAAAAGCTGGGGCCCGAAACGCCGTGGCATGTCACCCGCTTCTTCCCGTATCTTGAGTTCGCCCACTTGCCGCCGACACCGATAGAGACGCTGCATCTCGCGCGCAAAATTGCTCGCGAGGCCGGGCTGCACTTCGTCTACCTCGGTAACATCGACGAGAATGATGCCGAGGACACGCATTGCCCGCAGTGCGGCGCGGTCGCGATGAGCCGAACGGGGTACACCATACTAGCGAGACATACGCATGATGGCGCGTGTTCGCGCTGCGGCGAGGCACTTGGCATCATCGAGTGAACTGCGCACGAGAGGAGTTGCCATGATTCTTAAGTCCGAGCTGGCTGGCGGCGCGAAAGAGAGCGACCCCAAGATCGCACCGCGGATACTCCTGTTCTATGACTACGCTTGCCCCTTTTGTTACGTGGACCAGTTCAGGTTCGACCGACTGGTGAGCGAGCGAGATGTGGACATCGTGCTCGTGCCCTTTGAGCTTCGACCTGATATGCCTGACGAGGGGTATAGCGTGAGCGAGCTTGAGGCGGCGGGTATGGACCATGGTCACATCGAGGAGCACCTGCGCGATCTGTCGCTGCGCGAGGGTTTCCCGCTGACCATCCCACCGTTTCTGCCCAAGACCCATCTCGCGCTCGTGTGGGGCGAGATGGCTAGAGATCGGGGGATTGCCGAGCATATGGCGATTCATCACGTCATCTTTGGAGCATATTTTGGGGACGGGGCAGACATAGGCTCAAGGGAAGTTCTTATGGGGTTGGCCAGCGCCTATGGGTACGACCCGGACAAGCTTACGCGGGCATGGGATGAGGGGACCTACGATGAGCGGCTCCACCAGTTCCGGCACGTGGCCATGCAGCTTGGGATTGATTCGACGCCGGCGGCGCTCGTGTGCAACGAGCTGCTGATCGGCTCGCGCCCGTACCGCAACATCCAAGATGCACTCGATCGATGCAT
>JAURYZ010000277.1 GCA_030653635.1 Coriobacteriia bacterium
GCCTGTTTGCGTTTCTGTTGGAAGAGGGAATCGTGGTGTCGGACCCCTCGTCGATTCTGAGCGCTCCGAAGCTTCAATCACGACTTCCCAAGACGGTACCGGACGATACACTTTCCGCGCTCTTGGCGGCTCCGGACGTAGCTACGCCCTTGGGACTTCGGGACCGTGTCGTCATTGAGGTGCTCTATGCGACGGGTATTCGGGTCAGTGAACTGGTTGGTCTCGACGTGGGCGATGTTGATCTTGCTCAAGCTCAGCTAAGAGTGATGGGGAAAGGTTCTAAGGAGCGCATCGTCCCGATTCATCGTGCTGCGATCGGAGCGATTGGAGAGTACCTGCATAGCGGTCGTCCCGAGCTACACAAGGCCGCCACTGTTGCGCTGCTGCTCTCCCCGCGCGGGAACAGACTTTCCTCGGATTCTGTTCGAAGGCTGCTCAAGCGCTATCTGGAAGCAGTCGGCGGTGCCCTCTCCATCTCCCCACACTCATTGCGACACACGTTTGCATCGCATCTTGTAGAAGCTGGTGCGGATCTGCGCACGGTTCAAGAGCTTTTAGGTCACGTTGCGCTGTCAACCACCCAGATTTATACTCACGTTGGCAGACGGCGGCTCAAAGACGTACACCAAGACGCGCATCCGCGCGCCTGAATCGAAGTGCCGTGCCGAAGGGGCGTACTACATGAGAGCTGACCCGCGGACGGACGTATCCGCCCTCTGGGCCGCGTTCAAGAGCACTGGTGATGCAGAGGCGCGTGAGCAGTTGATTCTCAACTTCTCACCGCTGGTTAAGTATGTGGCCGGCCGACTCTCATCGAGTCTACCCCAGTCCATCGATACCGCCGACCTCATCAGTTACGGCATATTCGGGCTTATCGACGCGATCCAAAAGTTCGATTTGGAGCGCGGCATCAAGTTCGAGACGTATGCAATCGCTCGGATCAAGGGCGCGATCATCGACGAGCTGCGCGCCATGGACTGGGTGCCGCGATCGGTCAGAGCACGTGCGCGCGAAGTTGAGGGCGCGTACGTTCGACTCGAAACGACCCTCAAACGTGCTCCGTCCGATAGCGAAGTCGCTCAAGAGATGGGCATAACCTCACGTGAGCTCCAAGGGATATTCACCAAACTGTCCTACACGTCAGTCGTCTCTTTCGAGGAACTGTGGGTAGGTGGTGACCGCGACGATCGATCCAATGTTATGAGCACCATCGGGGACGAAACCGCCGAGGATCCGGTGGCGTTGTTCGAGAGCGAAGAGATCAAGGACATCTTGGCTTCGGCCATTGAGCGTCTTCCCGAGCGTGAGCGCATAGTTATCGCGTTGTACTATTACGAAGGACTCACGCTCAAGGAGATCGGTCAGGTTCTTGGAGTGACCGAATCCCGAGTCAGCCAGCTTCACACCAAGGCGGTCTTGCGCTTGCGTGCCCGGTTGCACGCGGCTCAGGGTTTCACGGGATGATGGAGTGAGTCGTACGGGTTTTGCCCGCGAAGTAGCGCAAGGAGATCTCAAATGAGCAAACTCACCATCCTCGTGGTCGAGGACACCGAACTACTACGCCGAATCTACTCGGACAAACTCGCCCAGGATGGCTACGACGTGCTGGCCGCAGGCGATGGGTTCGAAGCGCTGAACCTGCTGCGGTCCAACAAGGTGGATCTTGTCTTGCTTGACCTGATCATGCCGCGGATGAGTGGCATCGAGGCGCTTGAGGCGATCAAAGCCGATCCGCGGACTCGCGAGATCCCAGTCATCATCCTGTCGAATCTCGGACAAGAATCTGATGTGGAGCGAGGGTTGAACCTGGGCGCCGTCGACTATCTCGTGAAGAATGAGGCGCGGCCCGCCGATGTGGCCGATAAGATCCGCCTGACGCTTGAGCATATGGCCGGTCGCAAAGGGGAGCACACGGGCTATCGTCTTGTCATTCGTGAGCGCGAAGGTGACATCGACCGATTTGTTGTCGAAGCGAACCTCAAGCAGCGACTTTGGTGTCCGGCGTGCCAGGTGGAGCTTGCATTGGAGCTTCTCGCCAAGCCTGATCGCCCAGGCTGGTATGACGCGCATCTGATCTGCCCGATGTGCGAAAAGGAATACTAGCCTCGAGTAGCCTCGAGTACGATTCATGTGTGTAGAAACGCCCGGAGCCGTGTGGTAGACTACGCAGGCTCGTAAATCACGCACGCTTGCCGATCCCGCAGCGAGGTGCCCGCATGCCATATGGCAAAGGGTCGCTGTCAGGGAAATGACGCTCGCGGAGGAGTAACCGAAAACAGGAGGTATCACCATGCCCGTAGTCTCGATGAAGGGTCTTCTAGAGGCCGGTGTCCATTTTGGACATCAGACCCGCCGTTGGAATCCGAAGATGCGTCCATACATCTTCACGGAGCGCAACGGGATCTATATCCTTGATCTTCAGCGCACTTTGCGCGAGATCGAGCAGGCCTACACGTTCACTCGCGATATGACGGCACGCGGAGGCAGAATCCTCTTCGTAGGCACCAAGAAGCAGGCTCAGGAGCCGGTACAGAACGAAGCCGAGCGCTCCGGTATGCCGTACGTCAATCAGCGTTGGCTCGGCGGTATGCTCACGAACTTCGTGTCCATGCGTGGCCGTGTCGCTCGCCTGGTAGCACTTGAGACCATGGAAGAGGACGGCACCATGGCCAAGCTCCCCAAAAAGGAGCAGCTGCTCCTTCGCAAGGAGTGGGACAAGCTCGCCAAGAACCTCACAGGTGTGCGCGATATGAGAGAGCTGCCCGGCGCACTGTTCGTCATCGACACCAAGCGTGAGGCAATTGCGGTCGCTGAGGCTCGTCGTCTCAAGATTCCGATCATCGGACTGGTTGACACCAACGCCGATCCCGACGACGTCGACTTCGTTATCCCGGGTAACGATGACGCCATCCGCTCTGTCGGACTCATGTGCCGAGTCATCGCCGATGGTGCCATCGAGGGCCGTGCGGCTCTTGAGGGCCCCAAGGTCGAGCCCGCAGCTGAGCCTCGCCCGCAGCCGGTCGTCGTCGCTGAAGCCGTCGTCGAGGCTCCTGAGGCGCCCGCCGTGGCCGCCGAGGTTGTCGCAGAAGCTGCGCCGGTCGAAGCAGTCACAGAGGAACCTGCCGAGGAACCTGCCGAGGAACCGGCCGCCGAGTAGGCATCCGCTTCTCTCATACCGAGTCATTCCACTGAACAACACGGGAGGTTTCCGATATGGAGATCACTGCTAAGATGGTCAAAAATCTGCGCGCGGGCACCGGCGCGGGCATGATGGACTGCAAGAAGGCACTTGTAGACGCTGACGGCGACATGGACGCCGCTGTCGATATCCTTCGCACCAAGGGCCTTGCTGCGCTTGCCAAGAAGGCAGGTCGAGCTACCAACGAGGGTATCATCGGTGGTCACGTCGAGTGCGGCTCGAAGGTCGGCGTCATGGTCGAAGTCAATTGTGAGACCGACTTCGTCGCGCGCAACGCGGACTTCAAGTCATTTGTTGCCGGGGTCGCGAGCCATATCT
>JAURYZ010000285.1 GCA_030653635.1 Coriobacteriia bacterium
GGCGGCGATGACAGCCGCCCCGGCTACAAGAGTGATGGCCGTAAGTGCCACACCGAGAAGCGCTGGTATCGCGAGTTGTGTCGCGGCGCTCGCGGTGTCTTGGAAGATGCTCACGCCGACGACCTCCACAAGTTGAGCGGATACGCCGAGCATGACGAGGAACATGACAGGCACGCGGCTAGAGGTGATGGCCGCAAGTGCAAGCTCGCGTATACCAACTACATGCTCGAAACTCGAGTCCTCGCGATGTTCTTCTCTACCCCCAAAGGCGCCGCGAAAATCGCTCATTCGACCCACCGGGTCGGCTCCAACCACAGCCGGGCCCAAGGTGGCGGCATGCATTTCCGGGGCGGCCGAAGTGCCTGGGGTTTCGACATCTTGCGCCGACGTGCGTAGAAGCGTGGATCGAAGCGCCTCTGCATCAGCGAGCGTGATCGCGCCGATCTTGGCCTCGGGCTCCGTCGCTCCACCACCGGCGGTCTGCACCACGACCTCGACCAGACCGAGCATCCGCATGAACAGATCTGCGCGCACGTTGACGCCGTGCACACGAGCTATGGGGATCACCCGGCGTTTGCGGACCAGCAGTCCGCTAACCACCACGAGATCGCTTCCTTCGATGCCGTATCCGAACCGGCTCCACGAAAGCCAAGAGAGTCCGATGGCGATGAGCCCGGCCAGCAGTGCGAGCGCGGCTAAGCCGAAAAGCGGCGCGCTTCGTGTGGCGCCGCCGGCTATAAGTGCAAAGAACAGCCCGACCCCGGTTTGCCACAAGATGGACAAGGAGCGAGAAATGACGGTCGCCGGGTGCGTTCGGACAAGCTCAGACTCCGCCATCGTCACTCACCCGCGCCAGGACCGCGATTCGATCGCGCAGCTTGGCGGCCTCGTCCTCGGAGAGGGCCGGGATGGCGTGTGAGCCGGCTGCGGTCCAAACGCGCACTTCGGAAAGGTCGAATGCGCGCATAATCGGCCCTTGGCTTGTGTCCACATGTTGCACTCTGACCATGGGAATGACGGTTCGCTGAATCACGAACAGTCCGTGCTGCAGCCGCACCTCGGCTTCGGTGACCTCCCAGCGCCAACGCTCGTAGCGGATGGTGATCAGGGGGCCGAGAAGTACGGCGAACACGAGCACCGCAACCAGAGTCGGAGCCATCCATATGATCGCCGAGCCTTCGGCCAGCGTCATGGCGACTGCTAGCGGCACCAGCACGAGCGCGGTTGCGATCGCGCTCACCGACGATTGGATGCGCCAGGCGCTCTTTGCGCGTGGGTCGAGCTTGTTTATGGGCGTGCCTTCAGTGTCCATACGCATATCGTAGCCGATTGCCGTCGCGCGCGGTTCACCGCACGGCGTACACTGCAAGGTGCATCACGCCCCAATCACACCCGTTTCGGAAGGTCCTCATGGCTACCGACGATCACTCAGACCCGCTTGAAGCCGCGCAGGCAGAGACCCGCGCCGCCATCGAGAACCGTGCGCTCATATATCTCCACCTGTACGAGACACTTGCCGAGGAACTCGGTCCCGAGCAGGCATCAGAACTCATGAAACGCGCAATCTACCAGCGCGGCGTCGAGATTGGCCAAGCCTATCGAGAGGCAGCGGAAGACGGCGATCTAGCGCGGGTGGGCGAGCTATTTTGCGATGGATCGCCGTGCGCCGGCGAGTTGTTCGAGCCAGCGATCGAGGAGTCGGGCACGAGCAGGATCGTGCTGAGCATGAGAGCGTGTCCGCTCGTGGATGCCTGGCGTGCACACGGCGTTCCTGATTACGAGATCGATGTGCTGTGTGGCATCGCCGCAGCGGTGGACGAAGGCACCTTTGAAGGCGCCGGACTCGAGCTGGAGTTCCTCGACAGGCTTGGAAGGCCCGGTTCGGAAAGCTGTCTTCTGGATGTGAGGTTGCGGTAGCAGCAGCGCATCTTCGCATCTCCTTAGATGCTGGATGCTGGAGTGGGCGTTCGTCGGGCATAGACTCCTTGTACCTGCGAAAGGAGCATTCTCATGGAACGTGCGATTGTCGCCATCCCGTCAACCACTCCGGCCGGTCTGGAAGCACCGCGCTCGCAGCATTTCGGCCGAGCTGAGTACTTCATCGTCGTGAGGGTTGAGCAGGGAAGTATCACGCACGTTCGCGCTGTGGCCAATCAGCCCGAACCGACGGCAGGGCACGGGAGTATCGCGCGCGCGCTCATCGACGAAGGCCTGACCGACATCATCACCTCAGGCATGGGCGCGGGCATGTACGCGCGCGCTGTATCCGCTCAGGTGGGGGTTTGGATCGATCAAGACTCCTGCACGGTCGGCGAGTCGATGGCCAGCTTCCTGTCCGGTTCCCTCGTGGCTGCTACCGAGGCGGATATCCACGCCGAGCATCACACAGCGTAGGGACTTCCGTTCGGCCGTGCTCGGCCGTGCTCGAGCTCTCGCGCATCCTTCGTTCCAAGGCTATGCTGTCCTAGGGGAGTTTCGAGGGGTGGAGGAATGCATGAGCCGTGATGAAGTCATGGAGCGTCTTCAGTTCACGCGTATTCGATTCGACCGTCGCATCGCGGCAATCCCGATCGAGAAGATGGACGCTCTTGTACCTGCGCGAGCACACACGCCTAAGCAGGTCGTGGCACACATCAACGCCTACGAGGCACTTATTGTCGAGCGCTTGCAGGCTGCGCGCACCGGCAACACCACCGCGCTGTTCCGCGATCGGGTGGGCTGGCAGGAGTTCAATGAGCAGGTGTTGGCGGACTCGGTGGATACGTCGGTGCACGAGGTGCTCGAACAATCGCAGCGGGTGTTCAAGGCGCTTATCCACGAGATCATGATGTTGACGGACGGCGACATGTGTGACGACACCGGGATCATGGCCCACATCGATCCGGCATGGCTGCAGGGCCGAACACTAGCGCAGGTCATCGGGGTAGATGCGTTCGAACACTACCCGATGCACTACGACGAGCTGGAACTCGCTGCCGCGCAGTAGACGGGCGCGAGACGCCTTGGCGCTACTCAAGCCAGTGGACGTGTCCGCTTGCCAGCTTGTAGGCGCCGCCGCACACCACGACGGCATCGTGCGGGACATCCATCCCCAAGATCAGTTCGTGCAGCTCCGCGACTGTGTCCAAAACGTGGTTGTCCACAGCGGCAGCTAGGAGCGCGTCGTCTGCATCCGCGGGAGCGAGTGAGGGGTCCACGCGGCTTACGTCTATCTTGCTCACGATAGGCGAAAGCCACTCCGGCGCGTTTCCGGCAAGCGCTGCGCTGACCGCTCCGCAGTCTTCGTGGCCCAGAACTACCACGAGCCTAGTGCCCAGCTTCTCGAGGGCGAATCGTATCGAGGCGATGCTGGCTTGGGCCAGCACGTGGCCTGCGGTTCTTACGACGAACAGCTCGCCGGGTCCGGCATCGAAAACAGCTTCAACCGGCACACGTGAATCGGAGCAGCCGACCACAATCGCGACTGGTTTCTGTCCCGCCAGGCAGGCTAAGCGTTCCTCGGCGGAGAAACGGGCTTCGGGGCGACCGGCGGCGAATCGCGCATTGCCTTCGCGCAGGCGCTCGAGTGTGAGAGAGGCTTCCTTTTCCACGTGATCTCCAGACTTACGCAGATTCGTTGAGACATCATACCTGAGGATGAAGCGCTCCACTTCGTCGGGGTACATTCCTATGACCCGACCGAGGTCGACGCGCGTGATATACGCGCCGTTTTCCCACTCGGCATGAGCTTGGCTATGATGTGCCTCGAACCGTATCTTCTGCCTGCCGAGGAGAACCCTATATGCCCGAGTGTTCCTTCCATCCGGGGGTCGAGACCGAAGTCTCATGTATGGAGTGCGGGCGCTACATCTGCCCCAAAGACATGAAGATTACCCCCGTCGGGTACAAGTGCCCGGTGTGTGCGAAGCCCGCGCGCGGCCAGTACATCTACATCAAGCCCAAGCAAGCGTTCTATGGTGCGCTTGCGGGGCTTACCGTCTCATTTGCGGGTGCGTGGATACTCTCGGGTTTCAGGCTGCCCTTCTGTCTGATTGGTCTGTTCTGGGGAATGGCCGTGGGCGAGGCGGTGCGGCGGGGGAGCGGCGGACATCGCGGTCAGGCCGTCGCTCTCATCGGTAGTGCCTGCGTGGTTTTCGGTGGGCTTGCGGGTGGATTGGATCTTCTCGGCATCGGGCTCGGCATCGCTGGCGTGTACTCGGTGCTGTCGTGGTCCTTTGGAAAGTAGCCTTCACCAAGCGATGAGGCTTGTGGCGTACACCGACCCCAAGAGCGAGGAGCACACGATCTCATGAGAAGCATGGCACTGTTCTCTGACATCCACGGCAATGTGGCCGCGCTTGAGGCGGTCCTTGCCGACATCGCGAAGGCTGGCATCGTCGAGCGGTACTGCCTAGGGGATCTCGTCGGGTACGGACCTGAGCCCGAGGCCGTGGTGGGGGTGCTGCGCGCGTCTGGCATCCCAGTCATTCAGGGCAACTACGACGAAGGTATCGGCAACCGACGCGGCGAGTGCGGCTGCTACTACGCGACCGAGCAGGCCAGGGCCGACGGCGAGGCGAGTTACCGCTTCACCGACGCTGCGCTTTCAGAGGAGTCCGCCGCATGGCTGGCGTCTCTCCCAGCGCAGATCGCCCTTACTGAGTCGGGTGTACGCGTGCTTCTGGTTCACGGCAGTCCGCGCAAGGTGAATGAGTACCTCATGCCGGACAGGACAGACGAGCAGCTCGCGCGGCTTGCGAACGCGGCCGGGGCCGATGTGGTCTGTCACGGGCACGTCCATCTTGCGTTCCATCGCTCGTTTTCGACTGATGCGGGCGCTCGAATCCATTATGTTTCCACCGGATCGGCGGGCAAGCCCAAGGACGGCGATCCTCGTGCATGCTGGGTCGAACTCGTGCTCGGCTCTGCCGACGAAGTGCTCGATGTGGTGTCGGGGGACGCGGCGGCAGGGCCGGTGGGGACGGCTGAGATATACGTAGGCATCGGTGTGCACCGGGTCGAATATGATGCCGCTTCTGTCGCAGCTGACATGGTGTCCAAGGGGCTGCCGAAGACGCTTGCCGATGCCCTTGTACGTGCCTAGTGGGCACATTCAAACATCCATTTGACAGTCAAACGGTTGTTTGAATAGACTGTCAGCATGGGAACTACGGAGATACTGAAAGCGCTATCAGACGACAACCGGATGCGCATCGTTCAGATGCTCGCAGCCGGAGAGCGTTGCGTGTGTGAGCTCGCCTGCGAGCTCCAAGAATCGGACGCGCTCGTTTCGCACCATCTCAAGCAACTCCGCGAGGCGGGTCTCGTGCGTACGAGGCGTGTCGGGCGCTGGTTGCACTGCTCGCTCGAATTCGCCGCCCTTGAGTCGCTTGCATCCACCCTTGTTGACTTGGCCAGTGCAGCGCGGGCTGCCGAATCATCCGCTTCTTGCGCATGCGGGGCCTATCCGCACCCGACCGAGGAGATATGGCCGTGATAGGTACAGTTGGCACCGAACTCACGATGGCCGATCGCTTCGGCGCCCTGCGCATGAGGCTTGATATAGGCCGCGGGGGCTATCGAGTACAGCCGGGCCTGTATCAAATCGGTTCGCCCTCGCCGGACTCACCGGTGCTTGTGACTTCAAACTACAAGCTCACATTCGACCACGTCAGATCTCAGATGGTGGGTCACGACGTGTGGCTCCTGGTGGTCGACACAGGCGGAATCAACGTCTGGTGTGCGGCGGGCAAGGGCACCTTCGGATCGGTCGGAGTCGCTCGGTCCATCGTCGAATCCGGTCTGGCCAATGTGGTCGGGCACCGCACGGTCATACTCCCGCAGCTCGGCGCGACCGGTGTCGCCGCTCACGAGATCAAGGCGTTCACCGGTTTTCGGGTCGTCTTCGGGCCAGTGCGAGCATCCGACATTCCGGCATTCCTGAAGGCCGGAATGAGGGTCACTCCCGAGATGCGCACAGTCACCTTCACCCTGGCCGAACGACTAACCTTGACCGGCGTGGAGTTGTCGGTGGGATGGAAGCCTAAGACGCTTCTTGGGATGGCTCTGTTCGTGTTGCTATCCGGAATCGGCATATGGGGATTCTCCACAGACGCGCTCATCGCACGCGGCACTGCGGGGCTTCTGGCGGCGTACACCGGCCTTGCATCCGGTGCGCTGATCATGCCCGCGCTTTTGCCGGCGCTGCCGTTCCGCTTGTTCGCCGCCAAGGGTGTCCTAGTCGGTGCAGTTACCGCGAGCGCAGTCGCTTGGTTGGTGGCTCCGGCGATAGGGTCGTTGGCTGCCGCTGGACTGTGGTGTGCCAGCGTCGCAATCGCCTCGTACGTTGCCATGAACTTCACCGGCTCAAGTCCGATCGCGTCGCCTTCTGGAGTCGAGGCCGAGATGCGCAAGGCGTTGCCGTGGCAGGGGGGCGGCGCTGCGCTTGCTATTAT
>JAURYZ010000290.1 GCA_030653635.1 Coriobacteriia bacterium
CACTCCTTTGACTGCGCTCGTGTACCTCGCTGGACTCTACGTCTTCGCGACTGGCGGCCCCGCCGGGTTCGCAGTCATGCGGATCGGAGTGGCCTTTCTCACACTCACCTTCGGGTTCTGCCGCTATGGTGTGTATTGCTACAAGACCCAGACCTCGATCGGCGCCGGATTCCGATCCGACCCGAACGAGCAGTACTGGGCTGCTGCGAACTAGGGACCACGATGGCGGCTCCCAAACAGATGCCATGGGTGATTCCCGAGTACTGCGAGGGCTGCACGGCGTGTATCGCTGCGTGCCCACGGCAGGCTCTGGCGATGCGAGCGCACCGAGAGGACGAGCAGATCCCCTGGCTGGATGACCCCGATGTGTGCACAGGGTGTGGTAAGTGCGCCGACGCGTGCGGTCTCGGCGGCATTGCGATGACACAGTTCGTTGAGGAGGCCCGACAACGATTCCTTGGAATTCAGCATGCGTGCGTCTAATCAAAGCCGAAGCCGAAGTGGCTGCCTGTCTATTTCCGCCCAAACCTCAGAAGGCCCCGTCCGAGGAGGGACGAGGCCTTCTTTGTGTTTGACTCACTGGAGTCAGATGAGGGTTACACGCCCATCCAGCCCGAGAAACCTCTGTGCATACCGGGGTTCATCGTGCCACTAAAGCCGCCCATGTCCTGGGCATGCGCAGCGTGATGAAGACCGAAATCTCTTCCCGCGCCGTCAGCGCCTGTGGCTGCGAATGCAGGAACGGCCATGGCCAAGGCAAGCACCAAAGTCAGTGCAAATATGAGAATTCTGTTCATGAGAACCTCCAGTTGTTGAGTGAACTATACCTAATTCATACCCATTTGGTCATAATTCGGAACAGCCCAACGATTCCCCGGCTGTGCGAACCGTTCACATGAATCGCGCGTCATACTTACATAACGACGTTTTCGATATACGAGGAGGATCCCATGCGCACAAGCGGACTGGCTGCGACGGCTTTGGTGGCTCTCGCGCTTTCGGCACTATTGCTTGGCGGCTGCAAGACAGAGGTGGTCACAGCACCGGCGGATTCAGCCACACTGAACACGGTCACCTCATCGGGGAATGGTACGGCACTGGCCACCCCCGACACCGCCCAGCTGAGTTTTGGCATCGCCTCGACCGATCCCAAGGCCAAACCGGCTCTCGACCGTGCCTCCAAGGTGGCCGACGAGGTGGCAACCGCACTCAAGAAGGCGGGGGTCTCCGAGAAGGACATCCAGACCGGCAGTCTGCGGATCGACCCCAACTACGTGTACGACAACTCGGGCAAGAAGCCGCCGACCGTTGCTTCCTATCGTGCCAGCATCGATCTTCGCGTGAAGGTACGCGATTTGGAGATCTTAGGCCAGGTGATCGAGGCGGGAATCAGCGCCGGAGCCTCAACGGTCGACGGCCCCACCTTCACCCTTGATGACGATGCCGCGGCCACCGACGAAGCGATCACGAAGGCCACCAAAGACGCAAGACGTCGCGCCGAAGCAATGGCCAAGGCGGCGGGCAAGAGCGTGGGCGACGCGGTGAGCATCAAAGAGACCTCGGTTGAGGTGCCGAGCGTCTACAGCGATTCGAAAGCACTGCTACGGATGGACAGCGCTTACGCTGGCAGCCCCGCCATCGCGGTCGAAGCCGGGCAGCTCGACATCGTGGCCGACATCACCGTCGTCTTCGAACTGAAGTAGAGCCGCGCACTTAGGCATAGAGACCTGCCAAGAGCTACGACATCCTGGGCCCAGAATGGGAATCGCACTTCAGCCCTCTGAATGAGTAGCTCCGCCGTTCGTCACATTTATGGACCTGAACGGCGAGTATCCGCCGAGTGACGTTGACTCCTCACCTCATGCGGGCGACATTCTAATGAGGAAGGAGGCGCCATGTTGTGCGTCTACTGCAGAACCTGTCCGTTCTTCGAAAGCACGGTGGGGTACTCGCCGGAGCTGAAGATCGCCATGAAGAAGCGCTTCTGCCTGACAGACAGCAGCGGATGCGCACGCTTCATCGCCTTGGCCGCTCTAGGTCGCGAGAGCGTGCCTGAGGACCTGCTACCCTGCGATTGTGATCGGCTCGTCGAACTCGGTCTGTCACACGAGTACGTCGCCGAGTCCACGCAAAAACACCTCTCGAATCCCCCCCCCCCCACTCTAACATCGCGTGTCCGCCGTAGCGGTTGCGTAGCGCGCTCAACACCTGACCCGCATAGCTCGGGTCTCGCTCCGAGTCGACGCGGAACTCGAATGCCGCGCGAATCACACGATCCTCCAGCGACATCTCCTCGGCGGTACGGATCGTCCACTCGCCTTCACCGGTGTGTCCGACGGAGCCCGACACGCCCTCAAGGTCCGGACCCAGCTCGCGCACCGCGTCGAGCATCCAGCCTACTAGGCGTGACTCGATGACACTACCGCGCTGGTAGACCTCGGCGACGCGTTCGAGGTCTAGGTTCAGCGGCGAGCGGTACATAATCTGGAAGCCCTCGGCAATAGCCTGCATCATTCCGTACTCGATGCCGTTGTGGACCATCTTCACGAAATGTCCGGCGCCATGGCCATCAAAGAATCGGTAGCCGTCATGAAGCGCGAGGTCCGCAAAGAGCGGCTCCACGATCTCAAAGTCCTCTCTCCGACCGCCGATCATGAGGCACGCGCCGCTGCGCGCCCCGCCAGGACCACCGCTCGTTCCGCAGTCCAGAAAGCGAATGCCGTATTGCGCGAGCCTGTCTGCCCTGCCCTGGGCGTCCTTGTAATACGAGTTGCCTCCGTCGATCACGATGTCGCCCGGACTGAGAAGCGCTGCGAGACCGCCTTGATCGAACAGTGCCGCGTCAATCGGAGCGCCGGCCGTGAGCATCAGCCACACGATGCGAGGCGTTGGCAGTGAGTCAACGAGGTCCCTCAGGCTCGCGGCGGGACGGATCCCTTTGGCCGCGAGCGCCTGCGTCTTGTCCGAGGAGCGGTTGTATCCGGTGACAATCCAATCATGATCTCGCAGATTCAGGGCGATCCCCGCCCCCATCTTCCCGAGGCCCACGATCCCGACCGCTCCGGAGGCTGCGCGTTTGGCGACCTGGACCAGCGCCGCATCCGATGCCTCGCGTGTGTCCGGCGCGTAGGTATCGAGTGGTACAGCGCCCGCTTCCCAAGCCTGAACGACCGGGTCGATGAACTCCCACATCGCTCGCACCTCGTCGGTGGAGACAAAGAGCGTCTTGTCCCCGCGGAACCCGTCGAGCAACAAACGAGCGTACTCCTCGACGTACTGGGCCTTCTCCTCCCGCTCGTACAAAAAGAACCTGAACTCGCGCATCTCCAGCTCGTTATCGAATCCGGGCTTCTTGGCCCAAAACTCGATCTTGATCTCATCGCGAGGTTCCAGATTGAAGATGACCCGGTTTTGGTAATGACGACCGCCGCCGCACATACACGGATGAGGATGCCTGAACGTGACAGCGATCTGCTTGCACACGGCATCCATGCGCTTGCCGCTCTCCAAGGTCACCGGCACCCCCGCCCAACGCGGGCCATGCAGCTCGGTGCGCATCCTGAAGAACGTTTCAGTCCCACTCTCGGGATCGACTCCCTCGATCTGACGAAAGCCGTCGTACTGAGAGCGGTATGTGCGCAGGGCCACCTCGCTGGGAGTCGGGGGCTCTAGCACCTCTCGGATGGCCCGGGCGCGCCCATTGCGGATCGCCGCCGCTCCCTGTGCTGCTGGCTGCTCCATGGTGACCAGAGCGAGCATCTGTAGCAAATGGTTCTGGCCCACATCACGCAGCGCCCCGACACCGTCATAGAACCGGCCTCGCTTCTCGATCCCGATCGTCTCGTGAAGCACGATGTCGATCGACTCGATCGCGGTGCGGTCCCAGGCAGTCTCGAACAGATTGTTGGTGAAACGGAAGTTCAGGATGCCTTGCAGCATCTCCTTGGCAAGGTAGTGATCGATTCGATAGATCTGCTCCTCGTGAAA
>JAURYZ010000292.1 GCA_030653635.1 Coriobacteriia bacterium
ATGTTCGCTCCAGCGACGGGCGTATCGCAAAACCCCTTGCGACATTCCTGGACATCGACGGTGCGATGACCATGACTGTAGTTCAGCCGATAGTTCTGGGCGCCCAGTCGTATGCTCTGGTGGCCGTTCAGCGCGTGAACAACGCCTTCCTCGAGGGGCTTGCCGGCGGGACTGGGGAGGCTTTCGCCTTTTACGACCCCAGAGCACGCCGTGTTGCTCATACAGTCGCCGGCGGTGCGCTTCCGTCCCGAAGTCTGGCTGCGCTGGACGAGGCGCTCAGGGTGTCGAACCCTGCGGTCGATGTCGCCATCCGCGATGCCGAAGCCGGTCTTGGGCGCTCGAAACTCATTGTCGGCAGCGATAATTACCAGGTCCGCGCCCACAGGTTCCGCCTTGAGGCGGACACGCTTGACACGCACTACGCATATCTCGCGGCCGTAGTCAGTCGCCGGGTCAGCGATGAGGCCAAGAGCACGACCACGAATCTCATCACAATGTGGTCGGTCATAGCCGTGCTGTCGCTGGCCGGTCTCGGGGGTTGGGTCGCACGTCGCGTTTCGGATCCCTTGGTCGCGCTCACAGGAGGCGCCCGTCGCATCCGAGATGGGGATTTCTCAACCAAGATCAGTGTCAGTGGCGGCAACGAGATATCGGACTTGGCAGACAGCTTCAATCAGATGACAGACTCGCTGCGGGACAGAAGTGAGTCGCTCACTAAGAAAGTCCTTGAGCTCGCCACGCTGTACGAGATGAGCCGGGCCCTGGGGTCCACCCTGGAGATGGAGACGTTGCTCGAATCGGTTCTCGACTCGGCGCTACGTATCTTCAGCGTCGATTCAGGATATGTGACCTTGCGTGACTGTGAGACCGGCGACCTCGCTATTCGCGCTTGGCGCGGTGGTGCCGAGACCGTGCGGGACGATGATGCTCTGCGCAGCTCAATGTCCGAGTGGGTGATCCGCGAGGGTCGGCCGCTCATATTCAATCCTCCGCGCGATGCCAGAGAGGCGCGAATCGACGAAGTCACCGGCGCATCGGCCGCTCTGTGCGTTCCGCTCATCTCGGCGGAAGGCACGCTTGGGGCTATCACGGTCGGCAGTCACGATCAGACATTCCGCTTCACGAGCGACGACGTTCGCCTGCTCTCGACCATCGCGAACCACGTCACCATTGCGGTGGGCAACATCGAGCTGTTCTCGAGCCTGCAGGACGCCTACCTGTCCACGGTGCGATCCCTGGCAGCAGCAGTCGATGCCAAGGACCCTTACACCAGAGGACATTCCGAGCGCGTCGCGACCTTCGCAGTGCAGATTGCCGAGGAGATGGAGCTGTCTCATGAACAGAGGATCGCACTGGAGATGGCCGCATATCTTCACGACATCGGAAAGATCGGCGTGCGCGAGGAGATCCTGCTCAAGCCGGGCAGTCTCACGGATGCCGAGATGGGCGAGATGCGTCACCACCCGCTCATCGGCGCCAATATCCTGAAGCCCGTAGGTTTCCCATGGCCCATAACTCCTGTTGTTCGGCATCACCACGAGGCATGGGACGGCTCGGGATATCCAGCCGGCCTCAAGGGCGAAGAGATACCCTTGCTAGCGCGGATCCTGACGGTAGCTGACGCATACGAGGCCATGATCGCCGATCGCCCATACCGCAAGGGACGTACGATAGAGGACGCAATCGAGGAGCTTGAGCGATGTTCGGCGCAGCAGTTCGACGAGCGTATCGTGGCCTTCTTTGTGCGCAGGCTGGGTGAGTGCACGGATGTCGTTCCTGACACCGCAATCGCTACAGAGGACGTGCACCCCGATGAGGTGCAAGCCATCTTCGTCGCACTTGCCGATGGCATGCTCACGAGTTTCAGGCGGCTCGGTGGTCCCCGCCTAGCATCGAATGTAGAGCATGAACTGAACGAGTACTTCGCGACGCATATGATCCCGTTCGCAATCACCCAAGGCGGGATGTCAATCACTTCGGAGGATCGCAGCTGCACGGTCGATCACATGCAGGTGACGCTCAAGCGCATGGACGAGGCGATGGGCCACACCTCTGGAGCGTCGCTCGTAGATCATTTCTATGCTGATGCCGCCGCCGGGCTGTCCGAGCGGATGCGACTGCTGGCACTGTCGCTGGGCTTCTTGCGCGACTGATCCGCTGGCGCATCCGCGCCGCTAGCGCGCGCCGAGTCCATCTCGAGGCCTCGATGACGTGACGGTTACCGCCTGCTCAAGGCCGCCGTAGCGATGCTACACTATTGCGCAGCCCGAGGCGGTTTCGCTCTCGGGCAGACGTTCACCTCTTGCGCACGGAGGTTCCATGGCGCTGGTTGTCACCAAGTTCGGGGGCTCCTCGGTAGGTAGCACCGAGCGCATCATGAATGTCGCTCGGCGTCTCGTCGCGCGCAAAGAGGCCGGAGACAGCATCGTTGCGGTGCTGTCGGCCATGGGTGACGTCACCGATGAGCTCGTCTCGCTCGCTGCAGCCATCTCGGATAACCCCCCCGAGCGTGAGATGGACATGCTGCTGGCCACAGGGGAGCAGGTCTCCATCGCATTGCTAGCGATGGCGATTCATTCATTCGGCCACGATGCTGTCTCTTTCACGGGCGCGCAGGTCGGCATCGTGACCGACCCGACACACACAAAGGCCAAGATCACCGAGGTAAGGGCCGATCGCGTCCGCGAAGCGCTCGCCCAAGGAAAGATAGTCATCGTGGCGGGCTTCCAGGGCATGACGCCTGACGGCACCATCACCACGCTGGGCCGCGGTGGATCGGACACGACAGCCGTGGCTGTTGCCGCCGGAGTCGATGCTGATGTGTGCGAGATCTTTACCGATGTTGACGGAGTGTATAGCGCCGACCCGAGAATCTGCCCGACCGCACGCAAGATCGACGTCATCTCATACGATGAGATGCTTGAGATGGCGGCCAGCGGGGCTGGGGTACTGCAGCTTCGGAGTGTCGAGTTCGCGCGCAGCCACGGCGTGGTCATCCACTGCCGCTCAAGTTTCAATGACCGCTTGGGTACCATCGTCAAGGAGGCCGACGAAACCATGGAACAGGCGATAATCTCGGGTGTCACTCACGACACCTCGGAGGCAAAGATCACCATTCGCGACGTGCCTGACCAGCCAGGTGTGGCGGCCGACGTGTTTACTCGCATGGCTGAGGCTAACGTAAACGTGGACATGATCATTCAGAACGTGTCCGAGGATGGGACGACAGACATCTCATTCACCTCGCCCAAGACGGATTTGCCGCGTGCTCGCCCTGCAGTCGAAGCCGTGGTGCGCGATTTAGGTGCGCGCGGCTTTTCCATCGATGAATCGATCGCCAAGGTCTCCTTGGTGGGTGCAGGCATGAAGACGCATCCCGGAGTCGCTGCCCAGATGTTTAGGTGTCTGGCCGAAGCCGACGTGAACATCGACATGATTTCCACGTCATCAATCCGCATCTCATGCGTGGTCGAAGGAGACAAAGTCGAACTCGCGGTTCGCGCACTTCACACGAGTTTCGGTCTGGATAGCGACGCGGTGATTGCCGAGGTCGCTCCGGGCTGGGGAGAGGAATAGCGTATGAGTTGGGCCAAACCCATGCCCGCCCGCCCCGTGGTCGCCGTCGCCGGAGCGACCGGAGCCGTGGGTATTGAGATGCTCAAGGTGCTCGAGCAGCGCTCATTCCCCGCATCGCGCGTCGTGGCGCTTGCGTCCTCGCGCTCTGCGGGCAAGCATCTGCCCTTTGCGGGCGGCGAGCTCGTGGTCCAAGAGATGACCGAGTCGAGTTTCGAGGGCGTTGATATCGCCTTGTTCAGTGCTGGAGCTGGCATCTCGAAGCAGTTCAGGCGCGCGGTTACTGACGCCGGGTGCGTCATGATCGACAACTCCTCGGCGTTCCGCATGGACCCTGACGTGCCGCTGGTGGTTCCGGAGGTCAACGCCTTTGACGTCGCCTGGCACTCGGGGGTCATCGCGAACCCGAACTGTTCGACGATCCAGATGGTAGTCGCGCTCAAGCCCCTGAATGATCTCGCGCCGATCGAACGCGTCGTCGTGGCAACGTATCAGGCCGCGAGTGGGGCCGGTCAGGCGGCGATGGACGAGCTGTATGAACAGTCGCGCCAGTTTCTCGAAAATGAGGAACTTGGCGTGGCGCAGTTCGCTCACCGCATTGCGTTCAACTGCATTCCGCACATCGACGTGTTTCTCGAAGATGGCTCGACCAAAGAGGAATGGAAGATGGTTCAAGAGACCAAGAAGATCATGCACGCCGAGGACCTAGCCGTTCACGCGACCTGTGTGCGCGTTCCCGTGCTTCGATGCCACTCGGAGGCCATCAACGTGCAGTTCGCGTCGCCGGTGTCAGTGGAGCAAGCACGCGCCGCGCTCAGCGCAGCTCGCGGAATCACGCTGATGGACGACCCTGCCACCGCGCTCTACCCGATGCCCGCGATGCTCGAGGGTACTGATGAGACGTATGTCGGCCGCCTGCGCGTGGACCCTACTGTTCAGCACGGTCTGGCCCTGTGGGTCGTCGCCGATCAGCTACGCAAAGGTGCGGCGCTCAACGCCGTTCAGATTGCCGAAGAACTGTTCGCGTGACCTTGCGGGCCAGCGGCGTTATGCTTCTAGCATAAACGTGTGTTAGGGGTTGATTAAGGGGAGCCATGCCAGGGGTCAATATTCTCATTGTAGAAGACGACGTCACCATCGCGCGTTTCGTTGAACTCGAACTCGGTCACGCAGGCTATGAGGTGCGGAAAGCGGCAGACGGGTGGGCTGCGCTCGAGGAAGTTCGCGAGCATGAGCCCGACCTGCTCATTCTCGATGTGATGCTGCCTGTGATCGACGGCCTCGAGGTCGCCCGACGGCTACGCAAGGAATCAAAGGCTTTTCCGATCCTGATGCTCACCGCACGCGCGGATACGCAGGATGTAGTTTCCGGTTTCGATGCCGGTGCGGATGACTACTTGCGCAAGCCGTTCGAGATCCCTGAACTCCTGTCTCGTGTCCGAGCGCTGCTCAAGCGCACTGAGCACGAGCGCTCGGCGCCTTCGCACTTGGCGTCAGGCGTCGAAGTCGATCCGAATTCGCGTCGCGCCTTAGTCGGCGGCAATCCGATCGATCTTACTGCCAAGGAGTT
>JAURYZ010000020.1 GCA_030653635.1 Coriobacteriia bacterium
TGCTCCTCGGACATGGGGTTGATCAGCTCAACGAGCAGTTCATCTGCGGGCAGTTCGCGACCGATGCGCTCCAAATCAGCAGGATCGGCAAATGCATAGGTCATAGTCTCGTTGAGTCCAGTCGCGCGCATTGTGGCGCCGATGCGCTCGACAAGCTTCTGAGGCCCGGTAAGTCCGCCAATGCGCTCGCGACCGCCGGGAAGAGTCGCTGTCACGCGCGCCATGCCCCAGACGCGCAGTACCTCCTCCACCAAATCGATCTCGCGCACAAGGTCGGGCCTGAAGCTCGGGATGCTCACCTCGAACGTAGATGGTCCGCCGGCAACGCCTAATTGAAGTGAGGCGAGAATGGAGGCGACCTCATCAGCGCTGCACGATGTGCCGAGAATGGCGTTCACGCGCTCGAGACGCAGGGTGATGACGACCGGTACCGAGGGGTGTGGATACACGTCGATGATGCCGGGAGCAACCTGGCCGCCAGCAATATCGGCCATGAGCTGCGCAGCTCGATCGAGAGCGGCGGCGCATGCACTGGGATCGACCAGCTTCTCGAACCGCGAGGACGCCTCTGAAATCAGTCCGAGCGAGCGACTCGTGCGTGAGATGGCTGTCGGCTTGAATGAGGCCGACTCCAGCAAGATATCGACGGTGCCATCCCCGACTTCGGTCGTCTCGCCGCCCATGACGCCGCCAAGCGCTATCGGGCCACTGGGATCGGTGATGAGTATCATACCCGGGCTGAGTACGCGCTCTTGACCGTCGAGAGTAGTGAGACGCTCGCTCTCCGCCGCACCTCGAACGATGATATGTGCCCGGCCCTGCTCGTCGGTAGCGATGGTGCTGGCATCGAACGCATGTAGAGGCTGACCCAGCTCGAACATCACGTAGTTGGTAATGTCGACGATATTGCTTATCGGGCGGGCCCCAGCAGCCGTCACACGCTCCACGAGCCACTCAGGCGACGGACCGATCTTGACGTTACGAATCAGGCGCGCAGTATAGCGCGGGCACAAAGACGAATCGGGGATCTCGATGCGCACGGACTCGCTGGCAGGAGCACCCTGCTCGATTGGCACGCCTTTCGGATGACGGTATGAGGTCGAGGTGATGGCCGCAACCTCGCGAGCCACGCCGGCCATAGACAGGCAGTCGGGGCGATTCGGTGTCACCTCTAGATCGATGACGGTGTCGGCCATGCCGCGATACGTGGCGAACAAAACCCCCAAAGGAGCATCGTTGGGAAGAATGAGCAGGCCCGATGCATCCGAGCCGATTCCCAACTCGACGGCCGAGCAGTTCATCCCCTGACTCGGCACGCCGCGGAGCTTGGCCTTCTTGATTGTCATGCCGTTGGGCAGCGTTGCTCCCACGAGCGCCACGGGCACCTTGTCGCCGGCCTCGAAGTTCTGGGCGCCGCACACGATCGTGAGCGGTTCATCGTCTCCGACATCCACTGTGGTGACCCACAGCTTATCGGCCTCGGGATGACGCTTCTTGGCGGTTATCTGACCGATAACCACACCCTTGAGCGCCTCGCCGATCGTCTCTACACCATCGACAGCGGTCCCTGTGAGATCGAGTCTGTCAACGAGTTCGGCGACACTTAGCCTCACATCAACAAGCTCGCTCAACCATTTCATCGAAACGCGCATCTCGTGTCGTTCCTCTCTTGAAGTCCAAAGCCCGGCTTTCTGGCTCGTCGGTAGTTTCGATCAGTGCCTAGAACTGCCGAAGAAAGCGCATGTCACCTTCGACCAGCATGCGCAGATCGGGTAGGTCGTACTTAAGTGCGGCGATGCGCTCCACTCCCATACCGAATGCGAAACCAGAGTAGCGCTCCGGATCGATGCCCACGTAGCCGAACACGTTGGGGTCAACCATGCCGCAGCCGAGAATCTCAAGCCAACCGGTGCCTCCGCAGAAACGACAGCCCTCGCCAGCGCAGATGCCGCAAGATACGTCGACCTCCGCGGACGGCTCGGTGAACGGGAAGAAGTGCGGCCTGAAGCGCGTACGCCTGTCGTGGCCGAAGATCTCCTTACACAGGTGATCTAGCGTGCCCTTGAGGTCGGCGAAAGTGATTCCCTCATCGACCACAAGACCCTCGATCTGGGTGAACTGCGGCAGATGACTTGGGTCTGCGACGTCGCGTCGGTACACCTTGCCCGGCGCCAGAACATAGATCGGCGGCTTCTCGCTCTCCATGACTCGCACCTGGACCGGGCTCGTGTGGGTACGCAGCAGCACATCGCTCTCACCAGTAACCGCCGCCTCGTCGCCTGAAAGATCGCGAACATAGAACGTATCGGCCAAGCCTCGTGCGGGATGGTCGGCAGGCTGGTTGAGCGCCTCGAAATTGTAGTAGTCCAGCTCCACCTGCGGCCCTTCGGCGATGCGATACCCAATGCCAATGAATACGTCGATGACCTCACGTCTGATCTGCTCGATCAGGTGCTCGCGCCCCGGGAGACGACGACGACCCGGCAGCGAGACATCAACGGCGTCGGCACTGACCTTGGCCTGCATCGCGGCGGCGTCAAGCACCGCGTGCCTGGCACCAAGAGCTGCCTCCAACGACTGACGCACCTCGTTGGACACCTTGCCCACGGCGGGGCGCTCCTCGGCCGACAGAGCCCCAAGACCTCGGAGTATCGATGTGAGTGAACCCTTCTTGCCCAGATACGCCACCCGCACCGCGTCGAGTGCGGAAAGATCGGTGGCGGTATCGATGGCCCCGACCGCTTCGTCGCGCATCTGCTCGAGATCTTGGATGATGCTCATCTTCGGCGTGCTCCTAGCTCATAAGTCGAAAGAAACGAAAGGGAGCCGACTCCATCCATGGAACTTGCCCAAGGACGGGAGTCGGCTCCCGCGGTACCACCTCGGTTGGCCCACTTCTGCGTGGACCCACTCATCGCGATCCATCACCCAAAGGGGCGAGTTCACACGTGTGCGACCCGCTCGTCCGCACAGGCCCGGTAACGGGGGCTCCGGCTCACCTACTTACACACGGCATCAGGTGCCAAGGTTTTCAGGTCGCAGCTGATGGAGTGAACCGCTCGCACCGTCCCCGGAGGTCCTTGCAGTCGAAAGGGACCTCTCCCTGGTCGGCAAACGAATCGTGCGAACGCCTCTCCGTCATAGCCTTCTTGTATCTCGATGAAGACAGCAGTGTAGCATCACGCGCAGAGCGCATCCAACCACGAAGTGCCCTGCCCAGCGGCAACACCGCGACCACTCGTCCCCTTATGCTCGATGCGATAACCGGGGCCGGATCGGCCTTGTGATTAGCATCGCCTCGAGTGCGGATTTCTCCGCGTGTGCCCACCGCGACAGCGCGATGCAGCACGGGGCGCCCGGCGTCGCTTAAGAATAGGACGATGTCCCCCACTCTCGGCTTGGCCCACGGTGTCGCCAGACAGACGTCACCAGGCACCAGTGCCGGCTCCATAGATCTGCCTGCGACCACTGCGGGCCTCACGCCCACCGTCAGCAGCACCGCAAGCGTCCCCATCAGCAGCCAAAGAAGTCCATCGAGATACCGGGACATCAGTGCACCTGCTCGGCATCCACATAGAGTGTCAGCCGCACATAGTCCTCGGCAAGATCATTGCCGGCAGAGGCCGGAAGCCCGACGGCGACACGCAGTATCCCCTGCTCCGCTGGGGCGAGCGCAATTGGAGCGGTCCGCAACGAGCTGAGCGGTCCCTGATATAGAACCGTCTCACCGCGCATGACAGTACAGGTAAGCGCATTGTAGAAATCAGTGATGCCAGCCTTCTTGGCACCTGTGACCACAAGGTTCGCGGCCAGGCTGCCAGTGTTGCGTACCACGAGCGTGCGAACCTGCACCCCTCCAGGCGCAAGCGAGTCGATTGACAAAGCTGCACTCGTGGGCTCAGCAGACACGGCCACCGCACCAGCCTTGATAACGCTGTCGGGAACCTGCGCCTGCCCCGTGAAGTAGGCGCTTGCTACCGTGAGGCTGAGCGCAAGCATCGCTCCCACGGCAAACCAAATGAACCTTCGCATGGAATTCTCCAAACATGAGCTTCGGCGAGGGGGACCTTTCGTGACATGACAGGTCGGCGCCGACCACGAACAATCATCGCGAAACACCCTCTCCCATCGCTTGCCCATCCCTTAACCGTATACTCTGGAACGCACGAAGACCCCGCACCAAGCGGGGCCTTCGAGAATGTCTGTGCCGAGCGAAGAAGCCTCTATGCGGGGATAGCGGCCTTCGCGGTCTTTACGATCTTGGCAAAGTTGGCCGGATCGGCAACTGCCATGTCGGCCAGGATCTTGCGGTCAAGCTCGATGCCGGCAAGCTTCAAACCATACATGAACTGCGAGTACGACATTCCGCTGATACGTGCGCCGGCGTTAATACGTGCGATCCACAAGCGTCGGATCTCACGCTTCTTGTTGCGGCGGTCACGATACACATACTGCTGCGAATGCTGAACCTGTTCCTTCGCAGCCTTATATGAGCGGCTCTTTGCACCGTAATAACCCTTGGCCTTGGCCAGTACTGTGCGGCGCTTCTTCCTCGCGGTCACACCACGTTTGATTCGAGGCATGATCGATCACACTCCTTGCTTTGGTCGATGAACGCCGGCACTAACCGATGCCGAGTTGCTTGCGGATAACCTTCTCGTCGGACTTATGCACGAAAGACGCGGAGGTGAACGCGCGCTTACGCTTGGGGCTCTTCTTCTCCAAAATGTGGCTCTTGAAGGCGTTGGCCCGCTTGATTTTCTTGCCGGAACCGGTGAGCTTGAAGCGCTTCGCGGTGCCCTTATGCGTCTTCATCTTGGGCATGGCTACTCCTGTTCTGCTGCCTCGACGGATTCGGCCTGCGGGGCCTCGACCTGGTCGGCGGCGGACTTCTTGGGCAGCTCCTTTTTGGTTGGAGCCATCAACATGAACATGTTTCGACCCTCAAGCTTGGGAGCGGACTCAACGATCGCCATCTCACCGAGCTCACCGGCCAGTCTCTCGAGAATCGCCAGACCGCGTTCGGCGTGTACCATCTCGCGTCCACGGAACATGATCGTGACCTTGACCTTCGCGCCGGCGTCCAAGAAGCGCATGACGTGCTTCTTCTTGGTCTCGTAGTCATGCTTGTCGATCTTGGGCCGGAACTTGATCTCTTTGATCTCGACCTTGGTCTGGTGCTTGCGCGCCATCTTAGCTTTGATGTCCTGCTCGTACTTGTACTTGCCATAATCCATGACGCGGCACACTGGCGGATCGCTGTTTGGAGCAACCTCCACCAGGTCCAGGTTCAGATCATCCGCGATCTTCTGCGCGTCTGACGTGACGAAGATCCCCAGCTGGGCACCATCGACCCCGATCAGGCGCACACGCGGCACCCGGATCTTTTCGTTGATTCTCGTTTCCACTGTGCTAATGGGCCATTCACCTCCGTGGTTCGCGGTCCCGATACTGGGCTGACCGCTTTCCATCCTTGAACAAACAAAAGTCCCGCAGGCACCTTGCGCCGACGGGACGAACGGCCGAGAAAGCGCCCTTGGGACGTCTCGACTCACTTTCGACCAGACAGCTGCTCTACGGCGCCGTAAGGTGGGGACCATTCTCGACCAGACTAAGATCGGGGTCCCGCTTTTCCAGTATTCGATTAGCTTGCGCAGTATACCTGCCAAGGAACGCGCTGTCGATTAGTAGTTCGAGTACGAGCGCGGGCGTGATCCGTCGCGTATGAACGGAACGCGAGATGCGCTGCGACCCACGAGCACAAAGACCGATGACCTTCGACATGAAGTCCCCCCCCCCGCAAACGGACGCC
>JAURYZ010000294.1 GCA_030653635.1 Coriobacteriia bacterium
GGCGGCCGAGGAGTAGGCTTTCATGGCGATCAAGGACCTGCGCGAGTTCATCGCGCTTTTGGAAAGCAAGGGACAGCTCAAGCGAATCACGGCCGAAGTGGATCCGCTGCTCGAGATAGGCGAGATCACGGATCGTGTGAGCAAGATGGGCGGTCCGGCGCTGCTGTTCGAGAACCCGATCGATCGTGCCACGGGCACTCGCTATGCGACCCCAGTCGCTATCAACCTAATGGGCAGCTACGAGCGCATGGCCTGGGCCTTGGGCGTCGATGCCGATACCGGCACCTGGCGCGATCTTGATGCCAAGGCCAAGCAGATCATGGAGCTTCTGCCCTTAGATGCTCCTGCCTCGGTTATGGACAAACTCGGCATCGCCAAGAACCTCGCCGGGCTTGCCGGCTCAGGCGCCAAGACAGTGAAGCGCGCGCCGGTCCAAGAGATTGTTCTGCGCGGGGAGGATGTGGATCTTTCCAAGCTTCCAGTGCTTACGACCTGGCCAGAGGATGGGGGACCGTTCATCACCTTACCTCTTGTCGTGACTGCAGACCCCAAAGGAAAGCCCAACGTAGGCATGTATCGCCTGCAGGTCTTCGACCGGAACACGACCGGTCTTCACATCCACGAGCACCACGACGGCAACAAGAACCTGCTCGCGTGCAAAGCGGCGGGGATGACTCGCGTGCCGGTGAGCGTGGCGCTCGGATCCGATCCGGTCACGATATTTTCGGCGACCGCTCCCGTGCCTCCCATCATCGACGAGTACCTCTTCTCTGGCATTCTTCGCGGTGAGAGCGTGGAGGTCGTCA
Organism: Coriobacteriia bacterium; assembly: GCA_030653635.1. Classification (GTDB taxonomy): domain Bacteria; phylum Actinomycetota; class Coriobacteriia; order Anaerosomatales; family JAHIQC01; genus JAHIQC01. Next base: position 807 of record JAURYZ010000294.1, read on the forward strand.
AGTGCATCACGAACGACCTGCTCGTACCGGCGCACGCCGAGATCATCTTGGAGGGGTGGTGTGATCTCGAAGAGACCCGATGGGAAGGGCCGTTCGGAGACCACACAGGGTACTACTCGCTTGCCGACAACTTCCCGGTGTTCCATGTCGAGGCCATCACGATGCGCTGTGATGCCATCTATCCCACGACCATCGTGGGTCGCCCTCCGATGGAGGACTGCTACATGGCCAAGGCCACAGAGCGCATCTTCCTGCCGGTGATAAAGGCGATGATGCCCGAGGTCATCGATTACGATCTGCCGCTCGAGGGCGTGTTCCACAACTGTGCGATCTTCCAGATCAAGAAGGAGTTCGCCGGTCAGGCATTCCGGGTCATGAACTTCGCATGGTCGATGGGGCAAATGATGTTCACCAAGTACGTCGTCGTGGTCGACGAGGACGTTGACTGCCATGACTATTCCCAAGTGGCCTGGCGTTGCTTCAATAACGTGGACCCGGGTCGGGACATTCTTGTCAGTAAAGGGCCGCTCGACCGCCTTGATCACAGTAGCAACCACGAAAGCTTCGGGTTCAAAATGGGCATCGACGCCACGCGTCCGATCGCGAACGAGGGCTACGAGCGTGAGTGGCCCGATGCTTTGGAGATGGATGTTGACGTCAAGGCGCGGGTCGACGCGATGTGGAACGAGCTTGGCCTGTGAGCAGGCTCTCGGAGAAGTCCCGCTTGTTCTTGGAGCTCGTGAAGTTTGAACATTCCATCTTTGCATTGCCCTACGCCTACATCGGGGCGCTGTATGGCGCCGGGCTGGTCACCGGTGGCGGTTGGCCGCGTGCCTCGGAGCTTATGTGGATCACGCTCGTGATGATTGGCGCGCGCGCCTTTGCATTCGTGCTCAATCGCGCCATCGACAAGGAGATTGACGAGCGCAATCCCCGCACCGCGGGCCGTGCCATCCCCGCAGGCCTCATCAAGGCGTGGGAGTTGTGGCTCTTTTCGGCGCTCATGTTGGGCATCTACCTTGCAGGCGTGTGGCAGCTGGCACCGATCACGCGCATGCTGTGGCCGATTCCGCTGCTGGCCTTCATCGTCTACCCGTACACCAAGCGGTTCACGCCTCTGTGCCATTACTGGCTTGGCCTATGCCTCGGGCTTTCGGCTGCGGGCGGCTGGGTGGCTGTTGGTGCGCCAATCGGGGACCCCGCTCCGTGGGTCCTCGGCATGGCTGTTATGCTCTGGACGGCGGGCTTTGACATCATCTACGCCACTCAGGATGTGGAGTGTGACGTGCGAGATGGCGTGCACTCGATGCCCGCGGACCTTGGCGTTTCCAAGGCGCTCGTTCAGACGCGCGTCACGCATGTGCTGACCGTGGTGTTGCTCGCACTGGGCGGATACCTTGCGGGCGCCGGTTGGCCTTGGTATGCCGGAGTCGGTATTGCGGGAGCCCTACTGTGGTATGAGAACAGTATCGTGTCTGCCGAGGACCTTTCTCGGGTCAACGCCGCGTTCTTCACTGTCAATGGAGTAATAGCCGTGGTCGTGGGCGCAGGAGCTGTGCTCGACCGCTTGATTGGATAGGAGAATCATGGCTCGCTATGCTGTCGCCGTCACCGGTGCCTCAGGAAGTGTGTATGGGCTTCGCCTCATCGAGCAGCTGCTCACCAAAGGGCATGAGGTCATCATCGTCATGACTGAGGCCGGGCGAGACGTCTGTGGGCACGAGACAGGTTTCGACATGCCTGCCGAGGACCCAGCTCGAACGCTCCTTCGCTTCCTTGAGCTCCCCTTGGAGATGCCCCTGCGAAACGCCTGCTGTAAGGACCTGTTCGATCCGATCGCGAGCGGCTCGTACCCTCTTGATGGCATGATTGTGTGCCCGGCGAGCATGAGCTTTGTCGCCAAGGTCGCACATGGTCTGTCAGACAACCTGCCATCTCGCGCCGCCGACGTGTGTCTCAAGGAGCGGCGTCCGCTCGTTCTCGTTCCGCGAGAGACCCCGCTGTCATTGGTGCATCTGCGCAATATGACGGCTTCGGTTGAGGCCGGGGCAATCATCGTACCCGCGATGCCCGCGTTCTATCAGAACCCCGAGACCCTAGACGACGCCGTGAACTTCGTCGTAGGCAAGGTGCTCGATGTCATCGGCGTCGAGCATGACCTCTTCGCACGATGGGGCGTGTAGTGTGATGGTCGATTCTCCCGACGCACCCAAGCAGGGTTCCGATTCGGATGCGAATGGCCTTATGGACGCTCCATGGCGTCGACTGACTGCATGGACTCGCTTTCTCATGTTGATTCCCGTGGTGGGGTTGTTCTTCGGCTCTGTAACCCTCGTGTCCATGGCTGGGGTCGAGGTCTACCGAACCATCTTGGAGGCCATCGGGGGTCATCTCGAGAAGAAGCTTGCCGTGCTCAAGTTCATCGAGCTTGCGGATGTGTTTCTTCTCGCGACAGTTCTTTACATCATGGCCATGGGTCTGTTTGAGCTGTTCATTGATGACCGCCTGCCGGTTCCCAACTGGCTCGAGGTACACACACTCGACGACCTGAAAGAGAAGCTGGTCGGCGTCGTTGTGGTCGTGCTCGCAGTTTCGTTCCTCGGCAAGGTGATCGAGGCGCAGAGCGCGAGAGACCTCATGGAGCTTGGTGTCGGCGTCGCGGCGGTTATAGCCGCGCTCTCGTACTTTCTTGGACGGATCGGCCACAAGTAGCGAGCTTCACTTGACTGGTTTGTGTCCAAGGCAGGATAATCCGCGTGGTAGGGTCGTTTCGAACACACCACAGTCGTAGTACACATCGCAGTAGAAGGAGTAGCCATGACCCTGGCGCAGGCGCGCAAGCG
>JAURYZ010000295.1 GCA_030653635.1 Coriobacteriia bacterium
CTCATCGGTCGTGACTCTGAGACCGTCGTAGAACTCGACCGGCAGGCCGAGGCGCTCCATATACCCCGTGATCTCAGGGCCGCCACCATGGACGATGACCGGGTTGATGCCCACGAGTTTCATGAGCACGATGTCGCTCGCCACGTGTTCGCGCAAAGCGGGGTCAGTCATGGCCGAACCGCCGTACTTTATAACGACCGTGCGACCGTAGGTCCGCTTGATCCACGGCAGTGCCTCGGTCAGTGTCTCGGCTTTGCTAAGCAGGTCCATCACTCTGTCGTCCTTTCGAGGTGCGACGCGTGCGCCACATAGGGGGTACCGGTCAGTTCGGGCGGCTGTGCCACCCTAGGTTCGGTACTCACCGTTAATGCGTACGTACTCGTAGGACAGGTCGCAAGTCCACACGGTTGAAATGCCAGCCCCCAGATGTAAGTCGACGACGACGTCGATCTCATCTGCCGCCAGCGCAGCTGCTGCAAGCACTTCATCAAACGGCACGGCCATGCCTTCGCGACACGTCGTGATGCCCGCGAACACGACCTCAAGCCGATCGGGGTCCACGTGCGCGCAGGATTTCCCTACCGCCATCGCGACACGGCCCCAGTTCGCGTCGGCGCCAAAAATCGCCGTCTTGAACAGCGGCGAGTTGGCAATCGACATCGCCGCGTCGCGTGCGTCGGCATCACTTGCCGCACCCTGAACGCTAACGGTGATGAACTTGGTGGCACCCTCTCCGTCGCGCACGATCATGCGCGCAAGCTCGCCGCTCACAGCAGTGATAGCCGCGCCGATTTCGGCTACCAGCGGATCGTCCAGATCGATGGCGGCTCCGCCCTCCGCGCCGCTTGCCATGAGTAACACCATGTCGTTGGTGGAGGTATCCCCGTCAACGGTGATCCTATTGAAGGTTTCATCTGCCGAGGAGCGCAGGATCTCGTCGCACGCGGCAGATGTGAGCGGGGCATCCGTGGTGACGAATCCAAGCATCGTGGCCATGTTGGGCATGATCATGCCCGAGCCCTTGGCCATGCCGCCGACCTTGAAGTGGCGACCGCCGGCTTCAAGCCCGATGGCCAGCTGCTTTGTAAACGTATCGGTCGTCATAATCGCCTCAGCCGCTGCGGTCCCGCTGATGTAGTCCAGCGCGGACATCGCCGCCGCGATACCCGCGAGCACGGGGCCCATGGGCATCGGCACGCCGATGACTCCGGTGGACGAGACCACTACCTGCGAGACGGCACAGCCCAACTCCTCGGCAACTGCGAAGGCCATCGATTGTGCGTCAGCAAGGCCTTGCGCGCCGGTGCATGCATTCGCGTTGCCTGCGTTCACCACGACCGCGCGAACCACGCCACCTGCCAGAGCCGCGCGCGACACGATCACCGGCGCGGCGGCCATGGAGCTTTGAGTGAACACCGCAGCTGCGGGAGCCGCATGCTCGCACGCAATGACGCACATGTCGCGCTTGCCTGACTTCTTGATACCCGCCGGGATGCCGGCTGCCAGAAAGCCCGCAGGAGCTAGGATGCCGCCCTCTATTTGTGAGTAGGTGAACGCGCTCATTTCCGCCCCTCTAGACGACGGGAACCGGGTGGTCCAGGCCGGATGTCTCATCAATACCGAGTACCAGGTTCGCGCACTGTACAGCCTGCCCGGCGGTCCCCTTCACGAGATTGTCGATGGCGCAGACCGCCACGATGGTGCCAGCCACGTCGAAGCTAACTCCGATGTGGGCCCTGTTCGTTCCGCGCACCTCGGCCGTAGAAGGCATCCGCCCCGCATCATGCACCCGAACGAAGGGCTCCTCGGCATAGCGCTCTCGGTAGATGCGAACAAGCTCAGCCGAGGAGATCTCACTGGAGGCGTCCATGTAAACCGTGGAGAGCAGCCCGCGACTCATCGGAACAAGATGAGGGGTGAATACCACCCGAAACGCTCTGCCAGCCGCCTGCTTTAGCCCCTGTTCAATCTCAGGCGTGTGTCGGTGTGACCCGACCTTGTAGGGCTGAAGCGACTCGTTGACCGACGGGTAGTGTGCGCCGGCGCCAGGACTTCTCCCGGCTCCCGAGACGCCCGACTTCGCGTCCACGATAATCTTGTCCCCGCTGACAAGGCCCGCTTCGAGTGCGGGAACCGCGGCGAGCAAGCTGGCCGTCGGGTAGCAGCCCGGACAGGCCACGAGCGAAGCGCCCGCCAGACCGGTGCGACTCACCTCAGGAAGACCGTAGACCGCGCTTTGGAGCAGATGGCTGCTGGAATGCGGCACCCCATACCACGCCTCATAGATGTCCGCGTTCTTGAGCCGATAATCCGCGGATGCGTCAATGACAGTAAGACCGGCTGCGAGCAGCGCAGGTGCGAGCTTCAGTGCTGCCGTGTGCGGCACAGCGAGGAACGCGATCTCGGCCGCCTCAACAATCGCAGCGATGTCCGGTGCGACGTACGACAGCTCCGTGTGGCCGGAGAGGATGGGGTACACATCGTCGACGCGCTTTCCCGCTTCGGCGCCTGAAGTGACCATAGTGAGTCGCAGTGCTGGATGACCCAAGATGAGCCGCGTAAGCTCGATACCCGCGTATCCGGGAGCACCTATGATGGCGACATTCGTCATGCTTGGACCCTCCTGCAGTGAATACAGTGGGACGATTCTATAGGCAAGACGCATAGAGGTCAAGCACTATGCATGATTTGTGCGTACGTGCTCATACATATTCACTCATGTTGTGTACTATTATGGCTTTATGCAGTTCTGTGGCTAGGCGCGGAGCTCCGCGCCTACCGCACCAGCGACTTTACGCAGCAACCGCTCGTGCTGTGGCTGGACTTCATCGTCAGTGAGCGTGCGATTGGCAGCCCGGTAGCGCAACGAGAACGCCAGGCTCTTCTTGCCCTCGGCCACACCAGCACCACGGTATGCATCGAAGAGAGTCGCGCCTTCCAGCAGCTTGCCGCCCGCGGAAACAATGGCCTGTTCAACGCGTCCGGCAGCCATCGACTCGTCGACAACGAGTGCGACGTCGATCTCGATAGCGGGGAATCGACCAATCTCGCGATACTTCTTGGGACGCGAGCCCTTGATGAGCTGCTCCACGGACAACTCAAAGGCGACGACAGGCCCATCTGCCTGAAACGCGCGGAGAGCCAGCGGGTGGACCTCTCCGAGCCAACCGACCACGTCGCCGTTTACGATGACATCAGCCGCTCGACCAGGCTGAAGCCAGGCAAGTTCTGTTTCGCGCACCGTGAAGCGCGGGAAACCAAGTTCGATCGCCAGAGCCTCGAGGACCCCTCTGCCGTCAAAGAAGTTGAGCGTCTCTGACCTCAGTTCTGAGTCCGGTGAGTCGTCCTTGCCACGCGGGTCGGACCATGAGTGCTCATTCCAGCCCCCCGCGAGCACGCCGGCAAGAACCGTGCGCTCTTTGGGTGACTTACGGCCATCAGCTGTCCAAAATACGGAACCTATCTCGTACAGGTGGATGTCGGGCACACCGTAGCGCTGGTTGGATGACACGGAGCGCAAAAGCCCAGGC
>JAURYZ010000297.1 GCA_030653635.1 Coriobacteriia bacterium
ACCGGCGCGACCGTGTCCGGTACCTGCGCAATGACACCATCAATGTTGACGCGATCCAATGCCACCTTCGTGCCAGACGATGAGGCGTGCTTGGTGCCTGTGTATTCAAAGGTGACGTAGTGGTACTGGTAGGCGATATCACCGGAGTCCCAAATCAGCTTGTCGACCTGCGCGCCCGCGCTGTAGAGATCGATGGTCGTTTTGTACACGCCATCAAGGTAGACGGCGACCTTGCCAAAATCCGGGCCTTTGGGGCCGTAAATGTAGATGCGCTCGCCGTTGAAGTACAAGTGAGCACGAGCGTCGGTTGTCGCTGTCCATGCGTATGAGCCGCCGCTGCTGCCATCGCTGGCCACAGTGGTCCAGGGACCCTGCAGCACCACGTTGCTGTTGTTTTGCTCATAGATGTTGGTCTTCGCGCGGATATAGAACGTTGCGGATTTTGTGGTCTCGATGTTGCCGGCATTGTCCACGGTGTAGTAGTACAGCGTGTGGGTGCCCAAGTTGCTGATATACGCAGCGGTTCCCGTTGACCAGCTGCTGGCATCGTTGAACTTGTAGTAGGTCGTGTTGGCCCCGGAGATGGGATCGCTTGGGAACAAGTTGATGAGCGCGTCCCCTGCGTATGTGGTCCCCGCATCAGTGGTCGTGACAGGCGGAGTCTTGTCGATCAATACGTATTCGATCTTGGTCGCCTCGGTGTTGTTGCGCGCATCTCGCGAGAAGTACGAGACGGACACAGACCCTTCTGTTGAGACCAGAAACGGGCCTGTATACAGAACGGAGGTCTGGCCAGCCACCGAGTAGAATGTTGTGCAGGGTGGAGAGACCTCGTCTGTGGCAGTCAGTGAGACGGTTACATTGTTCTTGGACCAGACACCCGTGATATTCGATGTCGTTACCGGCGGCACGCTGTCCGGAGGAATGACAGTCAGGGTTTCCGTGTGCGTGGCCTCGATGTTCCCTGCGCCATCAATGGCGTAGAACTGGAATGTGTACTCGCCGGAGGTGGAAAAGCTTATGCTGGTTCCTGTGGTCCAGGTTGGGCTTGAGGTTCCGAGGCGATACTTGATCGACTGGACTCCCGAGCGATCGTCGGTAGCCGATAGGGCAATCGTCGCCGATTCGATGTAGTTGCCGACGTTGTTGCTAGAGGAGACTGGCGCTTGGCTGTCGATCTTTAGGATCCTGCTCGCCACAGCCTCGATATTTCCGCGCGTATCCTCGGACAGATAACTAACGGTGTAGATGCCCGGCTCGGTGAGGGTGAACTCGGCATGCGTCGTTGCGAGAACGGACTGGGTGGTGCCGCCGTTGACGGACCATCTGATTGCCGCGACTTCACTCACATAGTCTTGGGAATCGATTGACACCGTGAATGGGCCCGGGGTCCACCCGGTCGGGATGTTCGAGTCGCTGATCGGGGGGTCGGCGTCGAGCGGGAGAATCTGAACGACGTTGAGTTTGACGGCCTCGACATTGCCCGCGTTGTCCGAGGAACGGAACTCCACGGTGTGGTTTCCTACGCTGGACAGACGGATCGAGGTGCCCTCTACCCAGGAGCCACCATCAACTCGATGCTCGGTTCTGAACACCCCGGACAGGTTGTCGGATGCCACAAGCGATATCGTTCCAGAGTCCACGAAGCTCGCGGGGGCGTTGGAGGTTGTGACGGGCTTGAGCTGATCGATCCTAAGCGTTGCGGTCTTGACCGGCTCGACATTTCCACGTGCATCAACCGAATAGTACTTAAGGGTGTAGATTCCATCCTCGGACACGAGAAAGGAGCCGGTGTAATCAGCGGTGGGGGTCGCAGGTGGGGTTGCGGGTGCCTTGGTCAGTGAATACATGGTTTGCGAAACTCCAGCCACGATGTCAGTCGCGCTAATCGTGACGGTGGTTGGTTGTGTCTTCCACTGAAAGTCGAAGTTCACCGAGGAAACGGGCGGATCGTCATCGACCGGCAGAATGTTGATCCACCGGGTCTGGACAGCCTCCATGTTCCTAGCGGTGTCTTCGGACCAAAACTCGAGCTTGTGCATGCCAGACACGCCGATTGTAAGGTCGGTGCCGAGAGTGGCTTGGCCGTTGTTGAGTTTGAACCACGTTGTCGCTATGCCCGAGAGTGCATCCGACGGATACAGCTTGAATGTCGCGCTCCCGACGTACTGAGCCAACACATCGGTGGTCGTGCTCGGCGACGTGCTGTCCAAACGGAGCTGCTCAGTCGTGATCGTCTCGATATTGGACTTGGCGTCGACGGAGTAGTACTTGATTGTGGAGGTGCCCTCGGCACTTACGGTGAATCCCGGATTGGAATACAGATTCTCCGGGTTGTTGCCATCAGTCGAATAGTATGTCGCGCTGATTGGCGAACCTGTGTCTGATGCTGTCAGGCTGACCTGGAACGGCGCCGTGTGCCAGTTGACAGGGATGTTCGACGTTGTGATAGGCGGCGTCACATCGCTCACGTCCGGCGTGTACACGTACTCTTCGATGCGGTCATTGCCGGTGTCTGCAACGAACACGTGACCGTCATTTCTGGCTACGACGTCTTCCGGATATGCGAACTGTCCATGCGCAGAGCCAAGGCCACCAAAGGCTGTTACGTAGGTGCCGTTGGCACTGTACACGGCGATTCTTGAGTTCTGGGTGTCCGCGACGAAGATAGTGCCGTTAGCATCAACTGAAATACCCTGGGGGTTCGTCGTGCCAACCATACTCAGAGTCGGCATCACGCCGACACCCATTGATGCGTACTTGTAGACAACACTGTTGCCGGCGTCCGCTACATATATGTTGCCAGCGCCATCAAGACAGATTCCATCAGGGCGCGGGTTGGAAAGAGGAAGTGTGGTTTCGGTGATGTAGCCTCCCGAGGACGTAAAGACCTGGATTCGCCCGTTGAACGTGTCGGCGACGTAGATGTTGTCGCTGGCATCGACGGTGACTCCCATGGGCCAGTACAGAGCGCCGATGCCACTTCCAGCGGTACCGAACGAGCCTGCATACGTACCGTTGGGTGCGAGGATCATGATCCGGCTGTTGTCAGTATCAGCGATGATCATGCGTCCGGTGGAGTCAATGGCGATCCCTGCAGGCCAGTCGAACTGTGGGGATTGGTGCCTGAACCAAACGTCCCCCATTGGCCGACTGGAGTGATTGGGTTGCTCGGCGAGAACTTGAGGATCGAAGCGTATTGCACGGGATTCGATGTGTAATAGTCCGATGATGTGAGGTAACGGTTGCCTGCACCGTCGATCGCCAAAGCTTCAGGGTAGGCCGAGGCCCCATCGGCCACTGAACCCACGTACGTCCAAGTGTCGGTCGGAGACAGCTCCGCCCTGACTGTGTCAGGTGCGCCGGCCAGGACCTGGGCGACGACAAACGCCAAAGCAAGAGTCGCAACGGTCCAACGGGAACGGCTCGATTGAAATGACACTGATCCTCCTCCGGCTCACGGCACCGCTGTCGGTGCGCGCACGCATGCATTGACGGGGTGTGACGAGTCACACCTCTAAGTAGGTAATCGACCGATTAGCGGGTACGCCTTAGCGCGAACTGTGAGCAATCGCACACTCGCTATCGAGTACTCGGATACCGACGCCCATGACTGTAGCTTTCGGGCGGCCGAATTCGTCCCAGCCGCCCGCAAGTCGCGTACAATCGTGCTGCTGGGAGCAGGTGCCCCGGAGCGTTCTGTACTCAAGTGCCGGGGAGCGAGAATCGGAGGAATGCCCTGATGGTGCCCGTCGTTGGTGCGTTTGGAGTTTGATCAATGTGCTCAAAGGCGAGATGTCATTGGTCGGACCGCGACCACCGTTGCCTCGCGAAGTTGTTCAGTACACCGATCGTGATTGGCGCCGCATGGAGGTAGTTCCCGGAATGACGGGCCTATGGCAGGTATCCGGACGATCGTCGCTGACATATGACGAGATGGTGCAACTCGACATCTTCCACATCGAGAATTGGTCAGCGGGTCTGGACCTGTCGCTACTACTACGCACTATCCCTGCGGTAGTCATGGCCCGCGGCGCTTACTAGGAGGCTGATATGCGAATCCTCGTCACAGGCGGTGCCGGCTACATCGGCTCGATCACGGTGCGTACTTTGCTCGACGCTGGGCACGAAGTCGTTGTTATCGACTCGCTTGAGCGAGGGCACGCCGAGGCTGTCGACCCCCGCGCTGAGCTGGTGATTGCACCTGTCGGGCACAAGGGCGCCCTCGACTCGGTGCTGCATGGTGTTGACGCGGTCATGCACCTTGCCGGGCTGATTGAGGTCGCCGAGTCGCAAAGCGAACCCGCACGCTACATCGATGCGAACGTCGCCCAGCCGTCAGTGATGCTGCAAGCGATGATCGAACACGGCGTCAAGGCGATCGTGTTCTCCTCGACAGCTGCGGTCTATGGGGAGCCGGAACAGGTCCCGATCCCCGAAGATGCCCCTACGCGCCCGATCAATGCCTACGGACTATCCAAGCTCGCTTTCGAGCACCTGCTCGAGTGGGCGGCGGTCACCCACGGCGTACATTCGGTCCGCTTCCGCTACTTCAACGTCGCTGGCGCGTGGCCCGACGGCTCGCTGGGGGAGGCGCACTCGCCCGAGACCCACATCGTGCCCCGTGCGCTTGACGCCATTTATCGCGGGGAGCCGTTCACGGTCTTTGGCAACGACTACCCAACGCCTGACGGCACCTGCGTGCGCGACTATATACACGTGTGCGACTTGGCAGACGCGCATCGCTTGGCGCTTGAGGACTTGGGCGCGATCGGTACGCGGGGAGTTGGTGCGGTGTCGGGGGCATCGGCATCTCCGGCAGTGGGGGCTGCGGCTGAGAGCCGCGTGTATAACCTCGGCAATGGGGAGGGGTTTTCCAACCTCGAGGTAGTGCGCGCCTGTGCGGCCGCAGTCGGGCGTGAGGTCAACGTGAGCTTGGGTGCGCGGCGCCCCGGAGATCCTGCGCGGCTCGTGGCCTCAAGTGAAGCGGCACGGCGCGATCTGGGCTGGACGCCTGCGCGAGCGGACCTCGCGAGTATGATGACCGATGCTTGGCGCTGGCATGTGATGCATCCCGATGGCTACGGGTCGTAGGACGCTCTTGAGATACACTCATCGAAATCGTTGGTCGGGAGACCCTGTTTACCACCGGCATGCTTCTAGGCCCCGGTGTTGACGCACGCGACGTTAGGAAGCAGCTGTCTCGGTGGACGAGCGATGGCTCTGTCGTTCAGGTGCGGCGTGGGCTCTATGCTCTCGGGGCCCGCTACCGGGCGCACGATCCTCATCCCTACGAGGTGTCGAATGCGTTGGTTCCCGGATCGTATGTGAGTCTTGAGACGGTGCTTGCAGCGCACGGTCTGATCCCCGAAGCGATGTTCACCACCACGGCGGTGACGACCGGTCGGCAGGGTTTGCGTAAGACACCGTTGGGGTCATACGTGTATCAACACATCAGGGGAGGCCTGTTCTGGGGCTATGAAGCGCTATCCATCGGTGATGGCCGAGTTGCTTTCGCCGCTGTGCCGGAAAAGGCGCTTCTGGATCTGGCATACCTGAGAACGCGTTCTGATGAGTTCGGATTCGCCCGTGAGTT
>JAURYZ010000298.1 GCA_030653635.1 Coriobacteriia bacterium
CCCTCCCAGGTCGACCCGCTGCTCAAGCTAGCGTTCGGGCTGCTCATGACAGCGCTGCTTCTCGGCTACCTGGTCTTTGCCGGCAGAACGCCTGTTACAGACGTCCGCGCGCCTTGATCTCCAGGTAGCGGTTCACGGCGGCGACAGACAGCTTCTCGGGCGACACATCGAGCACCAGCGAGCCTCTGGCTTGCAGCACCCTCATCGCCGCAGCCTTGTCGTGCAGGATGTCTTGGGCGACCGACGCTCGAAACACGTCGCTCTCAGAAACCGGCACGGCCTGGGCCAAGGCCTCGACCTGCGCGTTTCGCTGGGTGACCACGAGCGGCAGATGTCGCGATGTCAGTAGGCCGAGCACCGAAAGCAGTCGCTTGGACGGCTCGGTGCCGACGAGCTCGGTGAACAGCACCACGAGCGATCGCTTTGAGACGCGCGAAGCCAGATAGCGCATGGCGCGCGCATAGTCTGGCTCCTCCATGCTCGGCTCGACCGAGTATAGCGCCTCAAGGATGGCGAGGAACTGGCGGTGGCCTTTCCTTGGCGGGAGAAAGCGCTCGATGTCGCGTGCGAAGACAAGTAGTCCCACGTTGTCGCCTGCGTTCCATGCGAGCCAAGCGAGGAGCAGGGCGGCGTTGATGGCGCGGTCGAGCTTGGCCAGCCCTCCGACACGCGCGGTCATGAGACGCCCGGCGTCGATGGCCAGGATCATCGTTTGGCTTCGTTCGGCCTCGAACCTGCGCACGACAGGCTGGCCGCGCCTCGCGGTCGCCTTCCAGTCGATGTCGCGGTAGTCGTCGCCCGACTGGTAATCCCGCAGCGACTCGAACTCCCGCCCGACTCCAGAAAAACGGGCTGCTCGCACACCGATCTCGTGAAGCATCCCGCGCCTGGCAAGGAGTGAGTACCCGTGAACCGCAAGGATGTCGGGGTAGACGCGCACGTCGTGGGCGGTTGGGGCTTCGAACACATGGCCCGCCAGGTGCCTGGGCCCAAGCGTACGAAACGCCGCGTCGCCGAAGCGATAGGCGCCCCGCTCCAGAGGCGTGAACGCGAATTCAAGTTCCGTACGCCCATGCGGCTCTAGCCGCAACGACTCAAAGGTACGCGTGCCTGCAAAGGCCGACGGAGGGGTCTCGCGTCCCTGCACAAGCCCCACGCGCGATGAGCGATTGACGATCGTCAGCCCACAGCGATTGGGCACGCCGATCGAGAACTTCACCGGCACCGTGCGCTCGACCGTCAAATCGGCCGGCCCGAGAGCACCGCGCACGTCTGAGACCACAAGCGCCAGCCACCCGACGGCCCATACGCACGCCAGCGCGTACGCCACCCAACTAGACATCCACACAAGAGCCAGGGCGGGCGCAAAGAGCAGCGCCGCCGCACGTGGGGTCACGTGGGCGCCGGCGATCGCGGCAAGTATGTGGCGCAGCCGCTTCATCGAGGTACGGGCACACCCTCGACTATGTCGCGCAACACCGGGTCGATTGAAGTGCCCTCGATCTCGACCTCGGGCCTGAGCAGCACGCGGTGGCGCAGGCACGGAAACGCCATGGCCTTCACATCATCGGGGGTCATGAAGTCACGACCGGCTAAAAGCGCCGTCGCGCGCGCGGCGGTCAGCAGACTCACAGCGGCACGAGGACTCGCGCCCAGCTCGACCGAAGGATGCATTCGTGACGCGCGCGCAATCTCGGTGATGTATGCGACAACCGACTCGTCGACCACAACCAGGTCAAGCTCAGCGCGTGCCGCAGCCACATCCGCCAAAGAGGCCACCGCACAAAGCCCTAGCGCATCTAGGTCGGTCCAAGCGCCGCCGTCCACATGCCGACGCACGATCTCGGTCTCCTCGGCCAGGCTTGGGTACTGCACAATGACCTTCTGCTGGAAGCGGTCCAACTGTGCTTCGGGCAGCGGATAAGTGCCTTCATACTCGACGGGGTTCTGGGTCGCCACGACGATGAACGGGCGTGGCAGCTGGTGACTGACGCCATCCACGGTGACCTGGCCCTCCTGCATCGCCTCAAGCAAAGCCGCCTGTGTCTTGGGTGGCGTGCGGTTAATCTCATCGGCGAGCACGAGGTTTGCGAACACAGGTCCCTTCCGCATAGCAAACGTCCCAGTCTGCGCGTCGAACACGTTCGTACCCACCACGTCGGCCGGCATCATGTCGGGACTGAACTGTATGCGCTTGAACGACGCATCCAACGAGCGGGCCAGCGCGCGGGCCAGCAGCGTCTTTGCGGTGCCGGGCACGCCCTCCACAAGGATGTGACCGCCCGTAATGAGCCCCACGAGCAGGCTGTCCACCAGCGCCGCCTGTCCGACGACCGCCCGGCCCACCTCAGCGCGCACTGCCTCGGCCAACCGCATCGCACTACCTGTTTGCGCCATCACGACCCTCCGCTTCTAGTCGCGCTCGCGCAATCTCGCGAGCGTATCTCACGAACTCTTGTTCACTGATGTTCCTGGCCGAGGAGACCTCTGCCAGCAGATCGGCTAGGCGAGGCTCGCGCGCAAGCGCCGCTTCCAACCCGCCATGGCGGCGCATGAGTGCGAGCCGCAGGCCGCCTGCCAATGAATCGAGAGACTCTTTGCGAGCCCCTGCGCGGCGATACAACTCCGCCAGCGAGCCGATGTACGCGCCCGTGCGCACGGTGCGATCGGGCATCGCTTCGATCGGACGGCCGGTGCGGCGGGCGGACGACCAAAGGAGCAATGCCACTGCCGCAAGCGCAAGTAGCGTCCCTGAGCGTCCGCCGGCTCCCATGCGGCTCCAGATGCCCCCACCTCGCACGAAACCGTGATGGTACTCGTCGAAGTAGATCTCGCCGCCAACAGCCACGAGCAATGTGGCCAGGCGCGCGTTGTCGGCGCGGCCTATCCCAGCGTTGCTCATGGGATGGACCGATGCCATCCACACGATCTCACCTTTGCCAAAGACCCGGCTTGCCAGGTACTGGCCATCGGTGTCCTTCAGGTGTGTCGCCCATGCCGGCGTGTCGAGGAGTAGTCGCGCGTCATCGACGATCACCTCACCGACTCCTTGGGCGTACACGCCCGGGAGCAGCGGCTCAAGCGTAGCCTGGTGTCCCTTGCGAGAACTGCCTCCGACATCCTTGACTGCCTCATCGGCAAAGGAGCCCACAAGAACCAGTCGGTTGCCACGCTTCACCCAATCGGTCAGCATCTGCCGCTCGTAGGCGGTTGGCGGGCGCTCAAGGGGCGCGGATGCTGCAACCACGATAGTGCCCGTGTCAGGTAGTTCGTCAAAGCTTTGCAGCGTGTCGCGGCTCACATCCAGCTCGTCCAGATACGCGTAGAGCACACGCAGCCCATCGTCACCTGCGGCGAACACAGAACCGGCGGGCGCATCGACGAGATAGTACTCCTGGGACAGGCGCACCAGTCCCGCATACGCGAGCACGAGCGCCAAAGCGATGCCAATGAGCACCAGAGTCGAGCCGTCCAGCTTGATTGTTGGGCGCTTCACTCCGACTCACTTCTGTCGGATGCACGGAAAGTCCCAGGCACCTGGGTGAGCCGCTCGAGTACCTGGGAGAAGAAGATGCGCGCCTCAGCAAATCCCGTCGAACCGGGGTCATGATGCCCGTACCACGCCCGCTCGAACAGCGCGCACAGCGCCGCCAGCGGTTCGTAGACCAAGGGCGCAGTAGGTCGTATTTCCAGCAGCAGCTCGCCGTTGGTTCGCCGATGCGCTTCGAGGATGTATCCTGCCCCCACGAGCTCTCGTGCTGCGCCGCCGAACAGGGCACGCACCGCTTCGCGCCACAGGCCCTGCTGGGCCAATGCATCAGCGTGCGCCAGGGCATCTTCGGGCAGGTCCTGAGCCGCTTCGATGATCGCGACGTCACGTGGCAGTCGAGGCCTGGTCCCGCGGCGTGCCGTACCGCGGCGCAGATTCACGATGATGCGCAAGAGCATCCACATAAGCCCTAGAGCAAGTAGCACGAGCACCACTATGGTGACCGTGCGAAGGGTCGCCAAGGACCCCGGTGTGTCGGCGGCCGAGCCCCACCACTTGGTCAACCACTCTCCAAGTCGCTCCACGAGCCGCGCAAAGTACTCCGAGATGGGATTGCGTGTCTCGGCCTGTCTCTCGGCCAGCAGGTCCCTCAGGGCCTTACTGTTGGCCGGCAGCGGATCGCCCTGCGCGCCTGCCGAAAAGACAAGCGCAGCTAGGTGGTGTTCCATGTCTTGCACGATGTCGACACGTGAGGCCGGATCTTTGCGACTGGCCAGCCGCTTGGTTAGACTGGCCAGCACACTGTTGTCAACGACGACGGTGTTGCTGCCCATCGAGACGCGTTCGGTCGCAGGCAGAAGTGCATCGACCTTCTCGGAAAGCGTCGTGGCCTCAGACGCATCCAGTGATGAGTCCCTGGCGGCCAACACCACCAGGGCCCGGGCCTCTTTGACGCGGCCCGCGTAATCATCCAGATTCGAGTCCTGAGTCAGCGCGGGTAAAGGGCCTGCCATAAGCCCGAACGCCAAAACGACGAGCGCGGCCGCTGCAAGCAATCGGCTCTTCACGAGACGTGTTCCGTGAGGCGGCCAGCGCGCTGTACGAGATCCATACCCTCGTGCCGCGCTCTCAGATCGAGGTAGTAGAAGAACCATGCAAGCTCAACGAACGGATACACAATGCTGAGCGCAGTTGCCGCCAGCACACCCTCCAGCACCTTCCACCCGATAGAGATCTCGGCGAACATCGCCTCTGGGTTGGTGACGCTCGAGAATATCTGGCGCAGCACCGCAGGGGAATCGACAGCGGATTCCAAAGTAAAGGTGAGTA
>JAURYZ010000303.1 GCA_030653635.1 Coriobacteriia bacterium
GGCGGCAGATCAAGAAGAAGGGCCGCGAGTTCTTCGGTGCCAAGACGGTCAAGGCGAACAAGCGTGATGAGGTGGAAGCCGCCAAGATGCTCTATCAGCGGCGCGAAGGTATGAGCTACCGCGAAATCGCCATCCAGAACCTGCGCTCCAAGTACTCAGACATCACCGAGAATCCCAACCGCTACCGCACCCAGATCGCCACCGAAAAGGACCGCGTAGTCAAACGCGTCAAGTCGGCTCAGCAGACGTGGAACGAAAGGCTCTCGGAATCTTCCACGGCTGAATAGCCCTACCCGCGATAGTCGCTTCGAAAGCCGGTACGGCAATCGGAGGGGCTCGACGTGGGAAGTCGTCAGGACAAGCAAGCAGGAGACGCCCTTGAGGCCGTGCTCCGCGCACGCGGAAGCGGCGCGGAAGCGGGCTCTGGGCGTGTTCTGCTCTTGGCGCTCCTGAGGCTCCATGCGGCCGGGGGACTCACGTTCGGGAGCGCCGATGCTGTCCACGGTCTCTGGCCGCAGGCCGAGCCGGGGGCGGTGATCAGGAGCGGCGCGGTCTCCCCCGCCACGACTGCCCCCGCCTATAACATGGGGCAGTCTATTTGCATTTCGAGGGATGAACAGTGACACCCCGCGTCTTGTACTGCGGAGTGGACACACTGGAGGCCACGTTCGATGGGACGCTCTTAGAAGAGCTCCCGGCACGGCTTGACACCGCCAAGGCCTCTGCGCAGGCGACTGACACGCCAGTACCGTTCGAGATCGCAGGGCAGTCCTTCTACGTCTCGGGCCGGGGCCTGGGCAAGTACGCCTGGGTGTTGAGCGATCATCGAATGCAGGTTCGCATCTCTCGGGCGAAGAAGGGGCTTCCGGTAATCGGTATCCGCCTGTGGGCCTCAGCCTTGGCGACATACGGGCATGAAGCCCTGTATCGCGATGCGTGCGAAATCGCTGCAGGACTCGGAGAGGTCGTGCCCAACACCTTGTCGCGAATCGACTTGTGCCTAGATGTCCAGGGCTTTGAATTCACCGACGCCGACTTCAAGAATCTGGTGTGCGCCGCGAGCTATCGTGCGGTCCACAAGGACGGCGACGGAGTCACCTTCCAGGTCGGGAAGGGTGATGTGGTCATGCGTATCTACCGCAAAGACGCTGAGCTTCGCGTCAAGGACAAGCTCTCCTACGCCAAGGTCTGGGAGCGAATTCCCGAGTATGATGCCGACGCCCCGGTGTGGCGCATTGAAGTCCAGTTGCGCGGTTCGGTCCTCAAGGAGCTCTCCGCACGCTCGGTCGATGTCGCGTTCACGAAATTAGGCAAACTCTTCGCTTTCGGGATGCACTGGTGCGAGCTGCGGGTGCCGAGCGCGGATTCGACTTCCACCCGCTGGCCCGTTGAACCGACGTGGAGCGAGCTCTCGGCCGCGTGGGGTACGAGCAACCCCGAGCCTCGAATCCGCCGCGCCTCGGCCATGGAGAACCAGGAGCGCGTCGTCGCTCGAATCACTGGCGCGGTCGCGACACTCGGGGCATACTCGGGCCAGTCCGAGCTTGTCGATGTCTTGATCTACGCGCTGCCGCTGATGGAGGCGCGGCTCAAGGACAAGCACATCGAGTTCTCGGACCTGGTCGCGGCCAAGACCGCCCGCATCGGCTATGGGGACGAGGTGCCATTCTAGATGTCTGCTTCTTGCGTCATCTACGCGCGCGTAAGCACCAAAGAGCAGCAGGACGAGGGCTATTCACTCGACACGCAGCAAAAGGCGCTCTACGCCTTCTGTGAGGCTCAGGGCCTTGCACCCGTCGCAGAGTTCGTGGCGGCAGAGAGTGCCAGCAAACCCGGCCGCGAGGTCTTCGCCCGGATGCTTGCATTCCTCCGCGCTCATCGTGAGGTGCGCTCGGTCGTCGTGATGCGGCTCGACCGCCTCTCGCGCAACTGGAGCGACAAGGCCGCCCTCGAAGAGCTCGGTGTGCGGGTCCGTTGTGTCGAGGGAGATGCCTCGGACACGCCTGAAGGACTGTTCTTCGCCGATATGCTGCAATCGCAGGCCGTCTACTACTCGCGCGATCTGTCGCGCAAGGTTGGCAAGGGCATGGGCGAGAAGGTCGCACAAGGCGGGTGGCCTCACCGGGCTCCGATGGGCTACATCAACGACAAGAACACGCGCTCAGTGGTTCCTGATCCGCTCACTGCTCCGCTCGTCGTGTGGGCCTTCGAACGGTACTCCTCAGGTGCGGTCGCTTTGTCCACGCTCGCCGACGAGCTCGCGGCAAAGGGCCTGGTGCGCAAGGACGGCAAGAAGCTCGGGACCTCCACGCTCAATCACATCCTGGCAAACCCCTTCTACTGCGGGCGGCTCCCCTACAAAGGCGAGGTCTACCCCGGTGCTCACTCTCCCCTGATCACCGTGCGTCTCTTCGATGAGGTCCAGGCGCGGCTCACGGGCAACCGCAACGGAACCAAGGGCCACGCGAAGGTCTTTTCGCTTCGCGGGGCGATGCGCTGCCAGGAGTGTGGATGCCTCATCACGGCGGGAGAGGCCAAGGGCCACACCTACTACCGCTGTACTCACGGCAAGGGCAAGGGCAGCTGCTCTCAGTCGGCCTACATCCGCGAAGAGGTGTTGCTCGCCCAGGTCGAAGAGATACTCGGCTCCATCGAGATTGGCCCCGATGTGCTGGAGGCCCTTGTCGCAGACTGTGAGGCGCTCCTGGAAGAGAAGCGAGCCGAGATCGCCCCGGACATCTCCGCTGCGCAGTCCGAGCTCGCAGGGCTAAAGGCCAAGGAACGAAAGCTGCTCGATGCCTACTTGGACGGGACGGTGCCGTCTGAAATCTACACGGAACGCGCCCAAGAGCTCCAGGCCATACAGCAAGGTTTGTTACTGCGCATCGCAGAGGCAGGACGCGACGAGCTCGACCCGATTGCGCAGGTCAGGGATGTGGCGTCGCGTGCATCATCTGCCCGTATCACGTTCCAGGGGGCCGACGAAACCGACCGGCTCGAAGTACTCAACAGCGTACTTTGTTACCTCGGCGTGCAGGACGGCCATATAGCCTCCTACCAGTACAAAAGCCCCTTCGGACTCCTAGAAATGGAGCCCTCCGGGGCCTTCAAGAATTCATGGTGGGCGATAGAGGATTTGAACCTCTGACCCCTTCCGTGTCAAGGAAGTGCTCTCCCCCTGAGCTAATCGCCCTTATGCGGTTCACAAAGAACAGCGAACGGCATTGTACCGTGCAAAGCCCGTTGCGCCAACCCCGCGCGTTGCCTCACCAGAAATGTACTCGAACGGTAATCGTTGCCTCACTTAAGAATGTACTCGAAACGGTCTAGCCTCATGTGTCGTCGGGCGACGGCGATGGGAGCTGACCCAAGGTGCCTCTCACAATGGCAGAGAAACA